>NZ_CP040910.1:821184-923316 GCF_013394085.1 Limosilactobacillus fermentum | reverse complement strand
AAATCGCAACACTTACGAGCCAAATGGCCGCCTGATTTAATGCTTTCCGTGGTTCAAATAAGTTATTAATCACGATTAATGATTTATTTAAGCTGTGGAAGGTAAACGCGGTTCTGAATGTCTCTTAAAACCTGTCTCAAATATTGACTTCAATCCACCACAACCACAAACGTTTGAAGACTTAGAACAGCTGGTGACAGAAGGTATCGATTACTTTACGCATTCCTTTATTTCAGGCAAAAGAAATGACCTTACCGCAGCAGAATACCGCTTCGGCAAGGCCAACTAGTTTTTATTATTTAATGTGTCAACTTGACAGGGCACAGTACCCTGAGCTAAGCCACCCACTCAAATACACTCCTCAAAAAAAGGCGACCCAGGAAACCGAATGGTTTTCCTGGGTCGCCTTTATTTTTACGCTAGCAAACGTGGGAGCTAGCCGTTCGCCCTAGCCTCGTCATCCGAGCTACACCAGGGGTTGGTGCCCACTTCCCTTTATTCCAAGAAGTCCTTTAACTGCTTGGAACGGGATGGGTGGCGCAACTTGCGCAGGGCCTTAGCTTCGATTTGCCGGATCCGTTCCCGGGTCACGCCAAAGACGCGTCCCACTTCTTCCAGGGTCCGCGTCCGGCCGTCGTCCAAACCAAAGCGCAGGCGTAAGACGTTTTCTTCCCGGTCGGTCAGGGTGTCCAGCACGTTTTCGAGCTGCTTTTTCATCATCTCGTAAGCGGCGTGGTCGGCCGGACTGGTGGCGTCGTGGTCTTCGATAAAGTCCCCTAAGTGGGAGTCATCTTCTTCACCGATCGGCGTTTCCAAGGAGACCGGTTCCTGGGAGATCTTCAGGATGTCACGCACCTTTTGGGTGTCCATGTCCATTTCGGCCCCGATTTCTTCCGGCAGCGGTTCCCGGCCGAGGTCTTGGAGGAGTTGGCGTTGGATCCGGATTAACTTGTTGATTGTTTCAACCATGTGGACCGGAATCCGGATCGTCCGGGCCTGGTCGGCAATCGCCCGGGTGATCGCCTGGCGAATCCACCAGGTGGCGTAAGTGGAGAACTTGAAGCCCTTACGGTAGTCAAACTTTTCGACCGCCTTCATCAGCCCCATGTTCCCCTCTTGGATTAGGTCTAAGAACTGCATTCCCCGACCCACGTAACGCTTAGCAATCGAAACCACCAGCCGCAAGTTGGCTTCGGCCAGTTCTTGCTTGGCGGTTTCGTCACCCTTTTCGATCCGCAGGGCCAACGCCACTTCTTCGTCGGCCGTCAGCAGGTTGACCCGGCCGATTTCCTTGAGGTACATCCGCACCGGATCGTTGATCTTAATGCTAGACGGAGCGGTGGTATCCTTTAAGGCCTTGGAGGACAGCTTTTCGGTTGCCTTGAGTGCCCGCAGGTCCGGGTCACCGTTTTCGTCAACCACGGAAACCCCGGCGTCTTCCACGTTTTGCAACAGGGCGTCCATCCCGTCGGCGTTTAAGCCAAACGGTTCGGCAATCTTTTCGGTTAATTCATCGTACTGGATGTTTTTTGCCTTCTTGTAATTGCGAATCAAAGCCCCGACGGCCTTGTCGTATTCGGCTTGGTTGAAATCTTCTAAGTTCGAAATTACCCGGTTCTTCTTACTGCTCTTTGCCATTAATTAACATCCTCCGTTTTCATCTTCTGTTCCTGTCGCCGCAAGTCAATCAACTCGATCGTCAGCTTGGTGATCAATTGTTGATCGTTTAAGGCGGCAGCCTCCTGAAGGGCGGCCGTTTTCTCTCTTATTTGTTGTTCAATCGGGGCGACGTCGACGAGCACGGCAAGGCAATCGTCGACGGTCTCATCCACCGCCGCTTGTGGCACCACCCGTTGCTCGATCTGGCCAACGATCGTCCTGAGCTTAGCGTCGGTCAGCTCCCCCATTAACTGGGCGACGTCCACCTCGTCGGCCCCGGTCCTTTGCAACTGCTCCTTGGCGGCCGCGTCAAGGAGCTGGTAAGGGCGATCGACAAAGTGGAAGTTTTCAATCGCCCCCACGTGGCTGCGGACGGCGGGATTATGAAATATCTCCCGCAGGAGCCGTTGCTGAGCCAATTCGACCTTCCCCAACAGCGGTGGCGCCTGGGTACTCGGCGCGGTAGTTGTGGTGGGGGGCGTGGATTGATAACGCCGCGTCCCTGCTTGCCGCGGCTGACGAGGGGAGTTCTCCGGGTAAGCCGGGCGTGGCGCCGCGGTCGCCGCTAGTTCCTGCACCTGCCCGGTCAAAGTGGCGGGATTTAAGTGGTAATCCTTCGCCAGCTGTTGAATGTAGAGGTCCCGTTCCACCGGATCAGTGACCTTAGCAACCTCCCGCAAGGCGGCTTCAACGTAGTGCAAGAGCTCACTTTGGTTGGCTAGGTTAAGCCCCTGCTTTAAAAAGTGAAGCCGAAAGGCGGTCGGCGTCTCCTCGGCGTGGGCGAGGTACTCTTGAAACTTGGCTTGACCATTAGCTTGGACGTACTCATCCGGGTCCATACCGGCCGGTAACTGGACCACGCGCAGGGTTAACCGGCTGGCCGCCAGCATCGTCAGCGCCCGGTTGATGGCGTTTTGCCCGGCGGCATCCCCGTCGTAGCAAATCGTCAGCTTATCGGTGGTGCGGGCAATCACGGCCACCTGCTCGTCGGTAAAGGAAGTCCCCATCGAGGCAATCCCCGACCGGACCCCCGCCCCAAAGGCCGAGATCACGTCCATGAA
The DNA here is from genome assembly GCF_013394085.1 of Limosilactobacillus fermentum. Taxonomy (NCBI): domain Bacteria; kingdom Bacillati; phylum Bacillota; class Bacilli; order Lactobacillales; family Lactobacillaceae; genus Limosilactobacillus; species Limosilactobacillus fermentum. The sequence goes on along the minus strand of NZ_CP040910.1, from coordinate 920,596 downwards.
GCCTTCGAAGAGGGTTAGGTGTCCCTCCTTTCTGGCCGCCTTTTTGGCTTGGTCCAGGTTAAAGAGGGTCCGCCGTTTATTAAAGATCGGCGTCTCCGGGCTGTTTAAGTACTTAGGGGCGTTTTCGGTCGCCTTTTTAGTCAATAAGCGCCCGGAAAAGGCGATTGGTTGCCCGTTAGCGTTTTTGATTGGGTAAATCACCCGGTCAAAGAAACGGTCGTGCAACTGCCCGGTTTGGTCCTCGGTAAATAAGCCCGAGGCCCGCATGAGCTGGTAATCGATCCCCTTTTGGGTGAAGTACTTGACCAAGAGGTCCTCTTCCCCCCGGGCGGGGGCAAAACCGAGGTTAAACTGGCCGATTAACTCCCGGCTCATCCCCCGCTTGGTTAGGTAATTGAGGGCCGGCTGTCCCGCCACGGTGTTAACCAAAACGTGGTGGTAAAGGCGACTGGCCTCTTCGTGTAAGCGGTAAAGCGGGGTGTTGGGAGAGGCGCTTTCCCCACTCGGGCCGTTACTTTCCCTTGGCAAGTCAACCCCCGCCGTCGTGGCTACCTGTTCGACGGCCTCCATGAAGGAGAGGTCGTGGGCCTGCTCCAAGTAGCTAAAGACGTCCCCGCTGCGGTGACAGGAGAAACAATAAAAATACTGTTTTTCTTCGTTGACCGAAAAAGACGGGGTGGCATCCTCGTGAAAGGGACAGTGCCCCATCAGGTTTTTCCCCTGCTTTTTGAGCTGGATGTCTTGGCTAATGACGTCGGCAATGTCCACTTGGTTGCGTAGCTGATCGATCGTTTCCCTTGGGATTTGGGGCATCCACCATTCCCCCTCTCGCTAGCGATAGTTACGAAAGGTCGCCTTCCCGTTGGAATGCGACCTTTCGAATTAAACGACATTAAATTGTTTGGGGCCCACTTTTACTAGTTATCATAATACCATAATTTTAGTGGTGGGCCAACTGGATTGCCTACTTAACAATCAATTGGTCTAAGTTCCCAAAGGCCGCCGTTTGGTCCGCCAAGATCGTCAATAAGGAGAGGCGGTTGTTCTTAACCGCTTCGTCCTTGTCCATGATCATGTTCTCTTCAAAGTAGAGCGAGATGACTGGTTCCAATTCGAGCAGGGCGCTGAACTGTTGATCCAAACTCCGGCCTTCCTTGGCATCAATCAGGGCTTGAACCGCTTGATCTAACTGGCCTTCCGATGGGTTTTCAAAGAGGCTTGGGTCCACCTTGACGTCGTCTTCAGACAGGTTCCCCTTGGCGGCCAGGCGGATCACCCGGGTCAGGGCTTCCACTTGGTCCTTTAAGTCCGCGTCGTCCTTGTGGGCATCTAAGACGTGAGCGGCTTCCACGATGGCGGCCGGGTCGGTCACGTGGGTGTCGGTGACGGCGTCGACAATGTCGTGGCGCAAGTGTTCTAAGCTAAAGAGCTGCTTGAGCCGGTCGATGAAGAAGTCGGTCACGGCGTCCGCATTCTTAGCGTAATCAAGGCCCAGGGCTGGCGTTGCTTGTTCCACCGCTTGCTTGGCACTCGCTTGGAAATCAAGCAAGTTCAAGTGCCACTTACGGTCCGCCAGCATCCGCACGATTCCGTAGGCCTGACGGCGCAGGGCGTACGGGTCGTTGGAACCGGACGGGATCATGTCTACGGCAAAGAAGGAGTAAATTGAGTCCAGCTTGTCGGCAATCGCCAAGACCGCCCCGACCGTCGTTTGTGGCAGGGCCCCGTCGGCGGAAATTGGCATGTAGTGTTCGCGCACGGCGGCGGCGACGGCCTCGTTTTCGCCAAAGCGCTTAGCGTAGATTTCCCCCATGATCCCTTGCAATTCGGCAAATTCGCCGACCATTTGGGTGGTCAGGTCAAACTTGTAAATCGAAGCGGCCCGGGCGAGATCGGCCAGTTCTTGGTCGCTTAAGCCTAGTTGTTGCCCTAAGAGGTTAGCCAGGGCCTTGGTGCGGGCCATCTTGTCGTACATCGACGAAATTTGGTCGTGGAAAGAAACGTTCTTCAAGCGGTCGACGTACTGGTCGATCGTCATCTTTTGGTCTTCGTCAAAGAAGAACTTGGCGTCTTCTAGCCGTGGTACCAACACCCGTTCGTTCCCCTTAATGACGTTATCTAAGTGGACGGCGTTCCCATTACGGACCGAAATGAAGGCCGGTTGCAGCTTCCCGTCGTGGTCGCGTACACAGAAGAAGCGTTGGTTATCCTTCATTGACGTGATCAGAACCGGTTCCGGTAATTCCAGGTACTTTTGGTCAAAGGTCCCGGCAAAGGCGGTCGGCCATTCCACCAGGTTGTTAACTTCTTCTAAGAGTTCTTCGTCCCAGTCGATCACCCAGTTGTGTTGGTCGACAATTGCTTGGATCTGGTCCTTGATCGTCGCCTTGCGTTCGGCCGCGTCGACAATCACGAAGTCGTCCTTTAAGGCGGCCACGTAATCGGTGGCGGACTTGATTTCAACGTCGTGGCCCAAGAAACGGTGCCCACGGGTTAAACGGCCCGCCGTGACGTTCAGAATGTCAAAGGGTACCACTTGGTCATCAAGCAAGGAAACCAGCCAGTGAATTGGGCGGATAAAGTTGAGCTTAAAACTCCCCCACCGCATCAAGGTTGGGAAGTTCATCGCCGTGATTACGTCGTTTAAACCGGCCAAGACTTCGTCGACTGGCTTGCCTTGGATGTGCTTTTCGACGTAAACGTATTCGACGCCCTTAACTTCTTTAAATTCGATGTCGTCAACCGTGGCCCCCTGACCGCGGGTAAAACCAATTGCCGCCTTGGTCCAGTTCCCATCGGCGTCTTGGGCAATCTTTTTGGCTGGTCCCTTCACCGATTCATCGACGTCGGGTTGCTTGTCGGCCAAACCAGAAATCAACAGGGCTAACCGCCGCGGCGTTGAGTAGGCTTGAATGTCTTCAAAGTCGATCCGTTCTTCTGTTAAGTAGTTGGCCACCCGGGTCTTTAATTGTTGGATGCTTGGGGTAACCACGTGGGCCGGCATTTCTTCCAGGCCAACTTCTAGTAGGTATGAATGTGCCATTAGTTTTCTCCCTTCTCTGCCCGCTTAGCGTTGCGCTTGGCCAGTTCTTCGGCTTGCTTGGTGTACTTAGCCACGACGGCTTGGCGTTCCTGTTCGTCGTGAATCAGCGGGAAGCCTAACTTACGCCGTTCTTCGACGAAGGCCTTGGCGACCGACTTAGCCATGATCCGGATCCGGTGCAAGTAGCCGGCCCGTTCGGTAACCGAAACGGCGCCCCGCGCGTCCAGCAGGTTGAAGGTGTGGCTGCACTTGAGGACGTAGTCGTAAGCCGGGTGCACCAGACCGAGGTCAATTAAGCGCTTGGCTTCTTGTTCGTAATCCTTGAAGAATTGCAAGAGCATGTCCTGGTTGCTTTCTTCAAAAGAGTACTTGGAGTGTTCGTATTCCGGTTCTTGGAAGATGTCACCGTACAAAACGCCGTCGGCCCATTCCAGGTCGAAGACGGAGTTGACGTTTTGAATGTATTCGGCTAAGCGTTCCAACCCGTAGGTAATTTCGGAGGCAACCGGGTCCATTTGTAATTCACCAACGACTTGGAAGTAGGTGAACTGGGTGACTTCCATCCCGTCTAACCACACTTCCCAACCGACCCCGGCACAACCCATCGACGGGTTTTCCCAGTTATCTTCGACGAAACGAATGTCGTGTTCTAAGGGTTCAATCCCCAATTCACGCAGGGAGCCCAAGTAAAGTTCTTGGATGTTTTCCGGGCTCGGCTTCATCAGTACTTGGAACTGGTGGTGTTGGTACAACCGGTTCGGGTTTTCCCCGTAGCGCCCGTCGGCCGGCCGCCGGGACGGTTCCACGTAGGCCACGTTCCACGGTTCGGGACCAATTGCCCGCAAGAAGGTATACGGACTCATCGTCCCGGCCCCCTTTTCCGTGTCGTAGGACTGCATCAGCATGCAACCCTGGCTCGCCCAGTACTTTTGAAGCGTGAAGATAATCTCTTGAACACTCAGTTTCTTTGCCATTGTCTTACTCCTTTCAAACGCAAAAACGCCCCCACAATCACCGGTTTAACCGGTCATTGCAGGGACGAATAACTTCGCGGTTCCACCCTGCTTTCCCAGGGAGGTGGGACAGCTTCGTTAAGGCAACTCGGGAGTGCCACCAGGTTCACGTCCCCCGGGGCTTGCACCCTCCCCCGGTCGCTTCATGGACGGCTGAACCATCTTTTCCGTCATCGTTGCAGATCTTTAATTAACACTTTTTAATGATACGAACGTCACCTAGAAAAGTCAACTCCCGGCCGGCTTTTTTTCGTCGTCCGTCCCCGGATTCTTTCTGGCGGTCAAGAGCCGGTTGGTCCAGGAATCCATTTCGTTGATGAAGCGCTTGGACTTAAGGCGCAAGCCCAACTGGTCGTCGTAGATTTTGTCCAGCGTCCGGCCTAATTGACGCTTGGTCGCCTCGTCTACGTGTACCTGATCGACCTTGGCCAGGTTAAGGGTCGCAAACAGCCGGAGGTAGGCGACGGTTTTGGGGGTGAGGTGGAAGCGGTAGGGGTCCTCTGCAAAGTGATGGAGGCACAGCATCCCGCCCATCTTTTCCGAGTAATCCAGCGGCAAATCACTGCGCCCGCACACCACGCACCGGTCCCAGACCGGGGCGATCCCGAACCGGTTGAGGAGTTGGACCTCCAACACGTTCACGACTACCTGGGGGTCGCGCCCCGTGTTGATCAAGTTTAGGGCCGCCATCACCTGCTTGTACCAGCCGCCCAGCGCCCGCCCCTCTTCAAAGGCCTGGTCGACCAGTTCTAGCAGGTAAGTCGCGTAGGCGTTGCGGTTTAAATCGGCGCCGATCCCGGTTAGGTGGTGGGTTTCTTGGGCCGAGACGATGTAAGACAAGCCCTCGTCGGCAAGGATCCCCACGTAGCTGCCGTAGGTGAAGGGTAAAATGTCTGACGCCAACTTAAAGCCCTTGCGTTTGGCCCCGCGGACAAAAAACATCAGCGGGCCGCGCCGGTCCGTCAAAATCTTAACCAGGAGGTCGCGTTCCCGGTAGTCGCGCCGGTACATGATCACCCCTTCAAAGGGTTCGTTGACCCGGGCCATCTGAATTCCCCCTTAAAAAAGTGGGTGGGAAATAACCTCTTTGCCAGGCCGTGCTTAGACACTAGGCCCGCGGTTATTTCCCACGTTATCTGTCTAACATTTTCGAATACAATTAGTAATCCGTTTGCCGGTAACCGTAGTCCTTTAACATCGCCGACTTATCGCGCCAGCCCGGCACCACCTTGACCCACAGCTGCAAGAAGACCTTGTCACCTAAGAGGGCCTGAATGTCTTGGCGGGCCGCGGTGCCGATCTTTTTGAGCATCGAACCGCCCTTGCCGATGATGATCCCCTTTTGGCCGGGGCGTTCAACGATAATGTTGGCCGAGACGTGAATCGTTTCATCGTCTTCTCGTTGGATCGAGGTGACGTCAATCGCCACCGAGTGCGGCACTTCCTCCCTGGTATTTAAGAAGACCTTTTCGCGAATCATTTCCGCAATCACGAACCGTTCCGGGTGGTCGGACACCTGGTCGGCTGGGTAGTACTGCGGGCCGGTCGGCAGTTGGTCCACTAAGTCGTTAATCAGGGTGTTGACGTTGTTTCCCTGCAAGGCCGAGACCGGCACGACCTTTTTGAACGGCAGCGCCCCTTCGTATTGGGCGATGATGTCCGGTAAGTCGTTGGGGTTAACCTGGTCGATCTTGTTGACGACCAGGTAGATCGGCTGTTGCACCTTCTTTAAGCGCTCAATGATGAAGTTATCCCCGGCCCCCCGCTTTTCATTGGCCGGTACCACGAAGAGAATGGCGTCGACTTCATCTAAGGCCGACAGGGCCGAGCGTTCCATAAAGTCGCCCAGGCGGGTTTGGGGCTTGTGAATCCCCGGGGTATCGATGAAGACGATCTGGGCCTCATCGCTAGTGTAGATCCCCTGAATCTTGTTCCGGGTGGTCTGGGCGACGTTGCTCATGATGGCCACCTTTTGGCCGACCATGTAGTTTAACAGGGTTGACTTGCCGACGTTGGGCCGGCCGATCAGGGCCACAAAGCCCGACTTGTAATTTGGATTATCCATTTGATCCTCGTTTCTAATTCAGTAGTTTTAATAGGTGGGGGACAAAGATTAAGAGGCCAACCACCACGGCAAAGGAGGCGGCACACAACACCGCCCCCGCCGCGACGTCCTTAGCGTGCTTGGCGTTTAGATCGAAGTGGTGGCGCACAATCAGGTCAACGAGGGCCTCCACCACCGTGTTGGTGAACTCCGCTGAGATGACCGTGAAGATCGCTAACGCCAGCCACAGCCATTCCACGGTTGAAATGTGCAACCACCAGCCGCAAATCACGGCGAGCACGGCCGCCACCAGGTGGAAACGCATGTTGCGCTCTTGTTTAAGTACTTGGCAAACGCCCGCCCAAGCATGGCGTAATGATTGGGCGAAGGTGTGGTTTTTTTCGGTTTGCTTACCGGCTGAGTCCGAGGCCATCTAAAATCTCCTCCTGAAGGGTGAACATCTTTTTCTCATCCGCCGGCTCCTCGTGATCGTAGCCGTTCAAGTGCAAGAAGCCGTGGACCAGTAAGTAGCCCAGCTCGCGGTCTGCCGAATGGTTCAAAAAGAGGGCCTGTTCGGTCACCTTATCAATTGAAATGACCAGGTCGCCTAGTTCAACGGGGAGCTCAGCGCGGATTTCTGCAGGCAGGTTGGCGAGGTCATCGTCGTCTTCAATCGCAAAGGAAATTACGTCGGTCGCCCGGTCAATCCCGCGGTAATCACGGTTGAGCTCCCTGATCTCGGGGTTTAAAACAAAGGTCAATGACATTTCGGCTTGCTCGGGGACGTCTAGTCGCTCCGCTGCTTGGGCCAAGGCCTTCTCCGCTAGCCGTTCTTGACTGGGTTGTAACTTTCCTTCGGTATGATCACGCAACTGTAATTCCATTACTTATTCTCCCGCACCTGTTCTTCATCTTCTTCGTAGGCGGTAATGATCTTGGCGACAACTGGGTGACGCACCACGTCGGCCGCCCCAAAGGTAACAAACTCGATCGAAGAAACGCCCCGCAGGATCCGCCGGGCGGCAATCAAGCCACTCTTAGCCCCGCGCGGCAGGTCGATTTGGGAGACGTCACCGTTGACGACCATCTTAGAACCAAAGCCCAACCGGGTCAAGAACATCTTCATCTGGGCGTTAGTGGTGTTTTGCGCTTCGTCTAAAATTACAAAGGCGTTGTCTAAGGTCCGCCCGCGCATGTAGGCCAGGGGGGCAATTTCAATCGTCCCCCGGTCCATTAGGCGTTCGGTGTGTTCGGCCCCAAAAATCGAATTTAAGGCGTCGTAAATTGGCCGCAGGTAGGGGTCGACCTTTTCCTTGAGGTCCCCCGGCAAGAAACCGAGGCTTTCGCCGGCTTCCACCGCTGGCCGGGTCAGGATAATCCGTTCCACTTCCCCCCGCTTGAGGGCCGCCACGGCCATGGCCACGGCCAGGTAAGTCTTCCCGGTCCCGGCTGGCCCGATCCCAAAGGTAATGTCATTTTTCTTCATGGCGTGAACGTACTGGCGTTGACCAAAGTTTTTCACCCGGATGGCCTGCCCCTTACGGTCGTTGATGATCGTTTCCGAATAGAGGTCCTTGAAATACTCAAGGGTCCCCCGGTGGGCCATCTTCATCGCCGAGACGATGTCGGTTGACGAGATCTGAATCTTTTGTTCAATTAGTCCCACCAGTTGGTTTAATACCGCCTCGGTCAGGTGAACGTCCTCGGCGTCCCCCTGGATCCGCAGCTGATCGCCAAAGGGGTTGATCGAAACGTTCATCCCCTCTTCTAGTAGGGCGACGTACTTATCTTGGGTCCCCAAGAGGGCCACTTCAATTTCCGGGCTGTCAATTTGAAAGTTAACGGCCAAAGTTTCGTTTTCGCTCAAAAACGGATTCTCCTTTACAACGCCAAGCGGCGCAAATGATTTCCTTAATTTTACCGCGGCCAAGCGCTTGGATGCAAGATTTTGGCCGAAACTAAAGGGGCCCTGGCACGACCAACCTGGTCAAATGCGCGGCCCCCTCTCTAGTTGTTACTTGGCTTGCAAAGCGTCCTTGACGGTTTGGTTAACTAACTTCCCGTCGGCCTTGCCCTTCACCTTTGGCATGATGGCGCCCATCACCTTACCAAAGTCCTTCATGCTTTCGGCCCCGACCTGGGTAATCGTTTCGTTAACGACCTTAGCCACTTCGTCAGCCGACATTTGTTCCGGCATGTACTTAGCGACCACCGCTAATTCGTGGTTGGTTTGGTCAATCAAGTCCTGGCGCCCGGCGCTGGTAAATTCTTCCAGCGATTCCTTGCGTTGCTTGTATTCCCGGGCCAAGACGGTGTTTTCTTCGTCCGGCGTCAAATCGTGGCCCACGGCGATCTGTTCGTTTTGCACGGCCGCCTTTAACATCCGGACCACCGACAGGGTCGCCTTATCCTTTTCCTTCATGGCGGTGACCATGTCCTTGGAAAGTTGTTGTAATAAGCTCATCATCAATACCCCCATTTTATGTAAGAAAAAACTCCCACCAGAAACCGGCGGGAGCTTTTCGCGACTAGTAACGACGGCGCTTATTCTTGCGCTTCCGTGCCGCTTCAGACTTTAACTTATGCTTAACACTTGGCTTTTCGTAAAATTCACGCTTGCGGTATTCTTGCAGAGTCCCGTTACGTGAAACGGTACGCTTAAAGCGCCGAAGAGCATCGTCTAACGATTCATTCTTACGAACGATAGTTTTTGACATTGTAAAATTCCCTCCCTCCGAGCTTAAGATCGTACTGTCATGACCAAGTTCTCCTGGCCTTTCCACTACAATGACCATTATAAACAAGCACTAATTCACCGTCAATCAATTTTTTAGGCGTTTTCAGGATTTTCTTTCATCAAGTAGTCCAACAGCCGGTTCATGACGGCCTGGTTGTCCGCCGGAACCCCGTGGTTGACGATTTCTTCCGCAGTCTGGTTTAAAACTGACCCGTTAGCGTAGGCCCCGTCGTTAGCGCACATTTCCCGTACGTTCAATTCTAAGGGCTCCAAGTGAAACTGCAGGCCAATCGCCAGGTCCTGGTAGACAAAGCCCTGTTCCTGCAGGTACTTGGACGAATAAAGCAGGTCCGCCCCTTCTGGGATCGTGAACATCTGCTGGTGCCAGTGCAGTGGCGTGGCAACCTCCGGCAGACCGGCGATCCGGTCGCTTTGGCGGGTCACTTCTAGCCAACCGACTTCTTTAGCCGGGGCGTCTTGAACCCGCCCGCCCAAAATTAGCGAGATTTGTTGGGCGCCAAAGCAGGCCCCGAAGACCGGCTTCTTCGCCGTTAGCATTCCCTTGATCAGGGCCCGTTCGTCTTTGATCCATTGGTCGTCATCGTTGGGGCTAGCCGGGCTGCCCAAAACAACTAACAGGTCGGTTTCATCAACGGTTGGCAACAGGCCAAAGTCGTTGGGGTGGTAGATGGTAACGGTCGCTTGGTGGTCGTTGGCCCAATTTAAGATGGCCCCCGGTCCTTCGTCACTGACGTGTTGTAAAACGTTAAGTCGCATGTGCGTTCCTCCGGATAAAGTTTTCTCCATTATACTCACCGCCCCGTCACGGTGCCACTAGGGAATTAACTAAAAGAACGAAGTGCGGACCAACCATCAAGCAGGCCGTGGGCTAAGGATAGGTCACAAGTTAGCGCGCCAGCGGTGTTCTGTGACCAGACTTAGCCACTAGGCCTGCGGTTGGGAGCACGTTATCTCGGAAGTGGGAAATGACCTTCTCGATAGACCGTATGACTAAGCTAGGGGGAAGATTGGTGCCTTGGCACCGTTCTTCGCCCGTACTTAGGCACTAGGCCTGCGGTCATTTTCCACGTTATCGGAAGTGCGGACCAACCATCAAGCAGGCCGTAGTAAGGTTCGGACACAGAGCAAAAGGAGTTGTTGCCCAACGTCAATCTTTTCATAATCCCTCATTTGAGACACGCCAAATTGATAGATTTTTCCTGTGCGGTTTGAGATGGAAGTGCGACTAACCTCCTTGACGGGTCGTTGGGCTAAGATAGGGTAAATAGTTGGCGCCCCAGCGCCGTTCTTTGCCCGTACTTAGCCACTAGACCCGTGGTTAGGAGCACGTTATCGGAAGTGCGGACCAGCCAAAAAAATAGCCGTCAGGCGTCGTTTCAAACGGCACCCGCGGCTATTTCTACTATTACTAGTTTGGTTATTCGGCTTCCTTTGGCGCCTCTTCAACGTTTAGGTGCAAGACCTCCAGTTGTTCATCGTCAACCGTGCCCGGGGCAGCGGTCAGCGGTTCAACGGCCTTGGAGTTCTTTGGGAAGGCGATCACGTCGCGGATCGAGTCGGCGTGGGCCAACAGCATTACCCAACGGTCGAGCCCAAAGGCCATCCCACCTTCTGGCGGCATCCCGTTTTCTAAGGCCTTAATCAAGAAGCCAAAGCGGGCCTGGGCGGCTTCCTTGGTGTAACCGAGGGCCTTGAAGACCTTTTCTTGCACTTCTGGGTCGTGGATACGGATTGAGCCACCACCGATTTCGTTCCCGTTTAAGACGATGTCGTAGGATTGGGCGTGGGCCTGGTGCGGGTCCTCGCCCTCTTCTAAGTACTTGAGGTCGTCTTCGTTTAACATCGTGAACGGGTGGTGAGCGGCGATCCACTTACCAAAGCCTTCGTCGTATTCAAACATCGGCCAGTTGATTACCCAGAGGTAGTTGAACTTGTTTTCGTCAATCAAGTCCAGTTCCTTGGCGATGCTTTCACGCAGGTAACCCAAGGAGTCGCAGACCACGTGGAAGGAGCCGGCCACGAAGAGGACCAGGTCCCCTACCTTGGCGCTTAAACGTTCATTAAGGGCGTTGGCGTCGTCATTTAAGAACTTGGCTACCGGACCGTTGTAACCCTCTTCGGTCACCTTCACCCAGGCTAAGCCCTTAGCGCCGTAACGCTTGATGTAATCTTCTTTTTTGGTGATGTCCTTGCGGGAGTACTTGTCGGCGCCCCCCGGGACCACGATCGCCCGGACAAAGTTGCCGTCCGCCACCGTTGCCGAAAAGACCTTAAACGAGGAGTCCTTAACCAGGTCGGAGACGTCTTGAATCAGCATGTCAAAGCGGGTATCCGGCTTGTCGGAACCGTACTTATCCATCGCCTCTTGCCATTCCATGCGCGGGAACGGGGTCGGCACGTCCACGCCAACGGCTTCTTTCATCACCCGCTTGATCAACCCTTCGGCCATTGCTTGAATTTCTTCTGGTTCGGCAAAGGACATTTCGGTGTCGATCTGGGTGAATTCCGGTTGGCGGTCACCACGCAGGTCTTCGTCGCGGAAGCACTTAGCGATTTGGTAGTACTTGTCCACCCCGGCGGCCATCAGGAGTTGCTTGAAGAGTTGCGGCGACTGTGGCAGGGCGTAGAAGTGACCCGGGTAAACCCGGGACGGCACGATGTAATCGCGGGCCCCTTCCGGCGTCGAGCGGGTCAGTTCCGGCGTTTCCACGTCCAAAAAGTCGTTATTATCAAAGTAGTTGTGAACAATTGAGGTTACCTTGGAACGTAACTTCAAGTAGTTCATCATCTTTGGCCGGCGCAAGTCGACGTAGCGGTACTTCAAGCGCAGGTCTTCGGAGGCGTCGACGTCGTCTTGGACTTTAAACGGCGGGGTCTGGGACTTGGCCAGGATCTTAGCTTCCTTAACCTCAATTTCAATCTTCCCGGTCGCAATGTCCGGGTTGACTTCGGCCCGGGCGCGGACCAGCCCGCGGGCCTCTAAAATGTATTGGTTACGGGCCTGGTTAGCCACTTCAAAGGCCGCCTGGTCTTCTTCTTCGTTAAAGACCAGTTGGACAATCCCTTCCCGGTCCCACAGGTCGATAAAGATCAAGCCCCCGAGGTTACGGCGCTTAGCCACCCACCCCTTAACAACAACTTCTTGGCCGATTTGTTCTTCGCTCGTGCGGCCAGCGTAATTGGTTCGCTTCATGAGTTAACCTTCCTCCACGTGTTCTTGATAAACCTTACCAAAGTCGGCTAAGCAATCTGCCAGGGGAACGGAGACTTCCTTACCGGTTGCCATCACCTTAAAGTGGACCGTCCCCTCTTCGATTTCGCGTTGGCCGACCGTCAACGTTACCTTGGCGCCTTCCTTGGCCGCCGTCTTGAACTGGGCCTTTGGCTTACGGTTTAGGTAGTCGCGTTCGGCCACCAGCCCGGCATCCCGGGCGGCGGTTACCAGCCGGAAGCTCTCCAGGTTAGTCGCTTCGCCGATCCCGACCACGTAAACGTCTAAGCCGTCTTCCGTTGGCAGTTCGACCCCTTCGTCGCCCAACAGCAAGATCAGCCGTTCCAGACCAATCCCGAAGCCGACGCCGGGTTCGTCCGGGCCCCCGAGTTCTTCCACCAGTCCTGAGTATCGGCCCCCACCGCAGATGGTGGTGTAGCCGTGGCCCAGTGACTTGGCCTTAACCATTACTTCAAAGATGGTGTGGTTGTAGTAATCCAAGCCCCGGACCATCGTAGCGTCAACCACGTAGTCGATCCCCAGGCTGTCTAACATTTCCTTAACTTGGTCAAACCGTTCTGCGGCCGCCGGGGTCAAGTAATCAAGGATTGACGGGGCGTTTTCAACGAATTGCTGGTCGCGTTCGTCCTTAGAATCGAGCACCCGCAGCGGGTTCTTTTCCAGCCGTTCCTTGGAGTCTTCGCTTAATTCATCGTAGTGAGGCTTTAAGTAGTCGATCAACGCCTGGCGGTAGTTGGCCCGGCTTTCCTGGTCCCCCAAGGAGTTAACGGCTACCCGCAAATCAGAGAGGCCAAGCTTTTTAAAGAACCGCAGGGCCATCGTGATGACTTCCACGTCCACGGCCGGGTTGTCGGCCCCAAAGGCTTCCACCCCAATCTGGTGGAATTCACGTTGGCGCCCCGATTGCGGCCGTTCGTAACGAAACATTGGTCCGATGTAGTAGACCTTGTAAGGCTTATTAAATTCCGGGCCGTACAGCTTATTTTCGACAAAGGCCCGCACGACGCCGGCCGTTCCTTCCGGGCGCAGTGCGATGTGGCGATCCCCCTTATCCTTGAAGTCGTACATTTCCTTGGTCACCACGTCGGACGTGTCACCGGCCGAACGGGAGAAGATGTCGTAGGATTCAAAGAGCGGTGTTCGAATTTCTTGGTAGCCATAAGTTTTAAAAATTTGGCGGGCTTGGCCTTCAACGTATTGCCAGGTTTGACTATCCCCTGGCAAGATGTCGGCCGTCCCTTTTGGCCGTTGGTAGCGCATGTGTTTCCTCCTCAGGCTCTCAACAAAAAAAGCACCCCTGCAAAAGACAAGGGTGCAAAATGCACGGTACCACCTTGGTATCAACTCGTGGGTAACGCCGAATACTCAGCGGGGCAAACGCCCAGTCTCCAAAGGGTCACTCAACCAGCGCACCGGTGGGTCTTGCACCACCACCCACTCGCTATCCCGGGCCGGTTGATCATTCTTTTTCATTGACAGTCTTAATTAAATTTACTTCTCTTACCTTACTCGGCAACCGGGCCGCCGTCAAGCGTTGACCGCGCCTTTTTAAAGCCTTCACAAAATCCACCTTCTTTTAACCATTATTGGTGGTAAGATTTACGATAATACTTTTAAAATCGAGGGGATGGATTCGATGTTTTTAATTGACACCAGTCGCAACGGCCAGCCCGTTTATAACGCCTTGGTTAACCAGTCGTTGGACGCTTACTTGATCAACGACCTCCACTTAGAGGGGCACGGCCTCATTTGTTATATCAACGACCCGGCCGTCATCATTGGTCGCTACCAAAACGCCTACGCCGAGGTTAACCTCAATTATATGAAGGAACATCAAATTCAACTCGTGCGCCGGACCAGCGGCGGTGGCGCCGTCTACCACGACCGGGGCAACGTCATCTTTGAAAACATCGTCGTGGGCGACACTAGCGGCTTTCGTGATTTTCAACGGGTTGGCGCCCCGATTGTCGACGCCCTCCACGACCTGGGGATTAAGGATGCCGAGGTCCGGGGCCGAAACGACATGGCTATCAACGGTAAGAAGTTCTCCGGCATGGCGATGGTCAAAAAGGGCGATGCTTACGCAGCCGGGGGGACCCTGATGTTTGACCTCAACGGTGAAGTTGCCAGCACCGTTTTGACTCCCGACATTGGGAAGTTGGAAGCCAAGGGAATCAAATCGGTGGACGCCCGGATCACCAACATCAAGCCCTACCTGCCCGCACAATACCAATCTTGGACCAGCGAGGACTTCAAAAACTACCTGCTCTGCCACCTCTTTGGCGTTGAGCGCCTAGCAGACATCCCGACCTACCACTTAACCGACCAGGATTGGGCGGCCATCGACGCCCGGTTGGATAACTTGTACGGTACCGACGAGTGGAACTACGGCCATAACCCGGGCTTCTCCCACTACGTTTCCCACCACTTCCCGATCGGCACGGTCTCGTTTAACTTCAACGTCGAAAACCGCCACATCTCAGAAATCCGCCTCTTCGGTGACTTCTTCACCACCGGCGACCCCCACCTAATCGAGGCGGCCCTGGTCGGCGTCGAATACAGCGCCGAGGCGATTAAAGCCGCCCTGAGTAAGGTCGACATCGAACAGAACCTCAGTGCTGTTTCAGTCGACGAGCTCACCGCCCTGCTTATGCGGGTCCTTTAATTCATTAATCAAATTTGTCACTGCGGAGGTTATCATTATCAAAACGCTACGTCACTCACGGTTGGCGATCCTCACCGTACTCATTGTCATTGTTCTTACCATTGCCCTGGTCTTCAAGTTGACCAACTCGGGCACCCAATCCGGTTCGCTCTTTAGTTCCGGGGAGTTGTCGATCAACCCCAGCAAGGTTACCGTACGTAAGGGCCCGGGGCTTGATTACTCTAAGGTCAAAGTTACCAAGACCTTTCAGTCCCAGATTTTGCAAAAGCGCAACGGCTGGTTAAAGGTCCGCCTAGCTAACAACAAGACCGCTTGGGTGCCGTCCTGGCAGGCCGAAAACACGGTTGCAAAAACGGCGGCCACCAAGTTACCTAACGCCACGATCGTCATTGACGCCGGCCACGGGGGCAACGACTCCGGGGCCCTGTACGACGAAAGTGAAACCTCTTCTTACTACATGGAAAAAAACTACACCCTTAAGTTGGCGAAGTTAGTGGCCAAAGAGCTCCGGGCCCGGGGTGCGCGGGTCATCTTAACCCGGGATAACGACCGCTACGTCGACCTCAAGTCCCGCCCGGAGACGGCCGAGAGCATCCACGCCGACGCCTTTATCTCCTTTCACTTTGACTCCTCGCCGTACGCAAACGAAGGGACGGGGGTAACCACTTACTACTACCACAAGGGTAACAACAGCAAGAAGCTCGCCTCGGCCATCAACAGCCAGTTTAACAACTTACCGCTGCGCAACAACGGGGTCGACTTCAGTGACTTCTTAGTCCTTCGTGATAACACCCGCCCGGCGATCCTGTGTGAAATGGGCTACATCAACACCGATCAGGACTTCAAGCAGATTACCAGTTCCACTTACCGCACCAAGGTCGCTAAAGACATCGTCAACGGGTTAGATAAATACTTCAAGGAAGTGAACTAAAATGGATCAAACCTGGCTCAACCAACTGCCGCTCCCCGAACCACTAACTAGCTGGCAACCGGTCAGCGGTGGCGACATTAACTTGGCCTTCCGGCTCCAAACGGCTACCAAGAACTACTTCATGAAGGTGCAGCCCCAGCAGCCAGCCTCCTATTTTGCCCACGAAATTAACGGGCTAAAGCAACTGGGCCAAGCCGTCAACGCCCCCCACCCCCTTTTTAACGGCCAAATTAAGGGCGACGCCTTTTTAATCCTCAACTGGCTAGATGAAGGCCACGGGGCGCAAGCCGACCTCGGCCAGGCCGTCGCCAGACTCCACCAAGTGCACCACGACCAGTTTGGCTTCTTTGAAAACCACCACACCAAGGCCCTGGTCAAGGACAACTCCTTTAACCCCTCCTGGGCCGACTTCTACCTCCACCAGCGCTTGGAACCGGAAGTAGCAACGGCTGTCGCGGCGGGCCGGTGGAACGACTGGCGCAACGCCCACTTCAAACGGATGGCCGCCCAGTTTGTCACCGATTGTCAGCAACGGACGATCACCCCTTCACTGTTGCACGGCGACCTCTGGGCGGGCAACTTCATGTTCACCGCCGACGGAACGCCCACCCTGATCGACCCCGACGCTGTCTTTGGTGACCGCGAGTTTGACCTAGCGATGACGACCATCTTCGGTGGCTTCCGCCAGGCCTTTTACCAGGCATACCAAGCCGCCTACCCCCTAGATGCGGGCTGGCAAACCCGCCTGCCCTACTACCAATTCTACTACCTGTGCATGCACCTAATCTTATTTGGTGAGGGCTACGGGCCGGCGGTTGACCGGATCTTAGAGCAATACTAAAGAAGGGTAACTAAGCACCCAAGAGACAGCAAGAGGCTGGAACCACGTGGCTCCAGCCTCTTTTTTGGAATTATTAACTACCGGTTATTTCCCACTCCCCGCAGCTTTTCGGCGACCACGGCAATGTCTTGGGGCAGCGTGGTGCAACACCCCCCAATGATTGCGGCGCCGGCCGTTATCCAGTCGTCAATCGCGTTAACAAAGCGGGGCGTCCCCTCTTCAAAGCGCCACTGCTTGACGGTCGGGTCGTAGGTCGCCCCCGAGTTCGGGTAGACGATCACCGGCTTGTCGGTGACCTCCTTAATCGCCTTGATTGCCGGGGTGACCAGGTCTAAGCCAACGCAGTTAACCCCGACGGCAAAGACCTGGGGGTCCTTAGTGACGACCTGAACCGCTTCTTTTAAGCTCGTTCCGTCGCTCAGGTGCTCGGCGTCCCGTAGCGAGAAGCTGACGTAAACCGGCATCGTGGGCTCGAGCGTCTTTAAAAGGGCGAGGATGGCCACGACCTCGGTCAACTTAGGCTGGGTCTCGAGCGCCAGGCAATCGACCCCGGTCGCCAAAATGGCCGCCAGCCGCGGTAAGTGAAAGTTTTGTAACTGGATGGCGGTCAAATCGTAATCGCCCCGGTATTCGCTCCCGTCAGCCAGGTAAGCCCCGTACGGCCCGATCGAACCGGCGACGTAGTTATGCTTACCGGTTTCCTTCTCGTAATCGTCCCGGGCCTGGTTGGCGAGCTGAACGGCTCGTTTGATTAAATTGCGGGCCTCCTCCTCACTTAACCCGTGGCGCACCAGGGCGTCGACGTTGGTTTGATAGGTGTCCGTGATCGTCAAATCGGCACCGGCCTTGAAGTAATCCAGGTGGACCTGGTAGACCAAGTCCGGGTTATCGATTAAGGTTTGGGAGGTCCAGAGGTCACTATTGGTCTTGGCCCCGGCAACCTCCAGGGGCGTTGACATGGAGCCGTCCAAGACGAGCGGTCCCTGAGCTAATCTTTCTAAAAGTTTCATTTCCGCACCGGCTTTCTAGTGTTATACTAAACGAATTGTAATGGTTTTTTAATTAAAATACAAGGATTGGGATGATGCACTGTGAAAATTGAACCAAGCAGCAAGGTCGAACACTTAGAGCGTAAGATGGAGGCCCGCCACATCCAGATGATCTCGCTGGGCGGGGTGATCGGGACCGGGCTCTTCCTGAGCTCGGGTTACACGATTAACCAGGCCGGCCCGGTCGGCACGATCATCGCCTACGCGGTTGGCGCCGTGTTGGTCTACGCCGTCATGTTGTGCCTGGGCGAACTATCGGTGGCGATGCCTTACACCGGCTCCTTTCACGTTTACGCCCGTAAACTGATCGGCCCGGCCACCGGTTTTACGGTCGCCCTCTTGTACTGGCTAACCTGGATGATCGCCCTGGGGTCGGAGTTTACGGCCGCCGGGATCATCATGAAGGAATGGTTCCCCCACGTGCCGACTTGGTACTGGGGCCTGGCCCTGATCATTTTGATTCTCCTGTCCAACATCTTCACCGTCCGGATCTTTGCCGAAAGCGAGTTTTGGTTCGCCGCCGTCAAGGTCTTGGCGATCGTCGCCTTCATCGTTTTGGGGGCGCTAGCAATCGTTGGCCTGATCCCCGTCCAGGGCTACACCCACGCCCCGGGGCTGACGAACCTGACCAAGGACGGCCTCTTTCCGACCGGGATCGGCGGGGTCTTCACCACCATGCTGACGGTCAACTTCGCCTTTTCTGGCACCGAGTTGATCGGGATCACGGCCGGCGAAGCTAAGGACCCGGAAAAGACCCTCCCCAAGGCGATCCACACCACCCTGTGGCGGCTGGTCCTCTTCTTCATCGGCTCGATGGTCGTGATGGCGGCCCTGATTCCCTACAAACAGGCCGGCGTCACCCAGAGCCCCTTTGTCCACGTCTTCCAGATGATGGGGATCCCCTACGCCGCCGACATCATGAACTTCGTCGTCTTGACGGCGATCATTTCGGCGGCCAACTCCGGCCTGTACGCTTCAACGCGGATGCTGTGGTCGCTGGGCAACGAAGGGACCATTCCGCGCATCTTTACCGCCACCAACGCCCACGGCATCCCGGTCTTAGCCGTTATCTTCAGCATGCTTGGCGGGATCTTATCGCTTTTATCCAGCGTTTACGCGGCCGGCACGATTTATTTGGTCCTGGTTTCGATCTCCGGGCTGGCGGTGGTGATCGTTTGGATGGCAATTGCGATTTGCCAGCTTAACTACCGGCGCCGTTTCTTAGCGGCGGGCCACTCGGTCGACGAGCTGAAGTACCGGACCCCTTGGTACCCGGTCGTCCCCTGGTTCGCCTTTTTAGCCAGCCTGGCCTCTTGCCTACTAATTTGGTTCGACCCTTCCCAACGGGTCGCCCTTTACTGGACGGTGCCGTTTGTCGCCCTTTGTTACGGTGGTTACTACCTTGCCCGCTTCCTCAAACGGAGAGGGGCGCTGCCAGCATCACCCAAAAATCGTCACTAAATCTCTATTGACATTTGATTAAAATGGCGATTTAATTAGTTTTAAATTAAAAGTAATTAATAAATTTCGTTGATGAGAAGAGTAGCGACGGCGGTCACCTACAGAGAGCCCCGGCTGGTGAGAGGGGTGCTGATCAAGGTCGTGAAGATGATCTCGGAGGAAGAGCGGGGGTCCTCGGGCTACCCGCTCCGGTGGCACCTGATACCGTGCGGGGGATGTATGTCCTCGCTAAGGCTGCTTTGGCAGCGAAATTGGGTGGTACCACGAAGTCCTCGTCCCATGGTTGTAAAACCGGGACGGGGGCTTTTTTGATTTAGAAAGGGGTTTTTGAAATGACAGCGTTCGCCACTAACGGCCTGGCCAGGGCCCACCACACCTGGTCGACAACCACCCCCGCACCGGGGGCGCGCCAAATCCTGCTCGTTAACCTGATGCCGACCAAGGAGGCGACCGAGCTCCAGTTCCTACGCTTGTTAGACGCCACCGGGGTAAACTGCGACGTCACCTTCGCCTACCCGGCTAGCCACCAACTCCACCACCAGCGGGCGGCCGTCTTAAAGCACTACCTACCGCTGGATCGACTCTGGGGGACCCGCTTCGACGCCCTGATTGTCACCGGCGCCCCGGTGGAAGAACTCTCCTTTGACCAGGTCGACTACTGGGCCGAGTTCCAACGGCTGGTGGCCTGGAGTAAGACCCACTGCCGGCGGGCGATCTTTGAGTGCTGGGCGGCCCTGGCGGCGCTCAACGTCCGCTACCAGATCCCCAAGGCCCCGCTGCCCCACAAACTCTTTGGTATCTTCGAGGCCCGGGTTAACCCAGCGAGCCCCCTCTTTGGCGGCCTGACCAAGCTCCGGATGCCCCAGTCGCGCCACAGCGTCCTCCGACTGCCGGCGACCCTTCCCGCGGACCTGCAGGTGGTCGCTAAGAGTCAGGGAATTGCTGACGGCCTCTTGCTGGCCACCAAGGACACCCGGGAGCTCTTTATCACCGGTCACCCCGAGTACGCCACTGACACCTTGGACCAAGAATTTCACCGCGACCAGGCCCGGGGACGGACCATTAACCCACCGCAAAATTACTACCGCCACCACCAGGCCGTTAATTCCTGGCGTACCACCAGCTGCCGGCTCTACGCCAACTGGCTAACCATTTAAGGAGGAATGAACATGAATAACAAACGGATCACCCTGCTGGGCTTGGGCACAATTGGCCAGGTGGTCTTCGACGAACTGATTGCCTCAACCAACGGCGCTTGGCAATTAGCCTGGGTAGTGGTTAAACACCCCGAACGCCATCAAACCGTCTTACTCCCCACTGGCGCCCAATTGACGACCGACTGGCGCCGGGCGGTGGAAGACCCGACCGTCGACGTGGTAATTGAGCTAATCGGCGGTATTGGGGTCGCCAAAGAGGCCGTCACGTCCGCCCTCCTCCACGGCAAGCAGGTAATCACCGCCAATAAGGACCTGGTTGCCACGGCCGGCACCGAACTCGACCGGCTAGCGGAGCTGTACGGCGGCGCCTTGACTTACGAGGCGGCGGTGGCGGGTGGCATCCCAATCATCCGCACGATCAACGAGGGGCTGGCCCCCGACCGGATCCGCCGGGTCAGCGGGATCCTCAACGGAACCAGTAACTACATTCTCACCGCCATTGACCAGGAGGGGCTCTCCTTTGACGCCGCCCTAAAGGAGGCCCAAGCAAAGGGCTTTGCCGAAGCCAACCCAACCAAGGACGTGACCGGGATCGACGCCGCCTATAAGCTAATCATCTTAACCAAGCTGATCTTCCACCGGACCCTGTCGCTCGCCCAACTGGCCCCGACCGGGATCGACCACCTTTCACCCCGCCTGTTTGCGGCGGCTAAGGAATGGGGGCTAAAGATCAAGCTATTAGCCTCAACTTGGGAAAGCCGGGGCCAACTTAACTACCAGGTGGCCCCAGTGGCACTTAACCCTTCCCACCCCCTCTACCAAGTGGACGGGGTCACCAACGCGGTCGTGATTGACAGTGACCTGGTTGGTACCTCGACCTACCTCGGCCCCGGGGCGGGCGGTAAGGCGACTGCCAACAGCGTCTTAGCCGACCTGGCTAGCCTGAGTCGCGGCGAGCAGCTGACCGGCTCCAGCGCCTGTTTGCGCATTGAAAACGGGCGACCGCTCACCAAGCAACGCTACCTGGTCGTTAACCCGACTGGACTGCCAACCGGCCTGCAGTTCAGCGATCGCCACGCCACTAGCGCCCTTACCCCCGCGTTAACCCCGACAGACTTGCAACGGCTCCGGGCCACGAACCCGGGGCTAGAGACCTTGGCACTGGGAGAATGAACGCAAAAAAGGAACCTGCGCAACGCGTGCGCAAGTTCCTTTTTAATTGCCTGTGGTTTGCCGGGCGCCCAACCACGGGCCTAGTGGCTAAGTCTGGCCACAGAACACCGCTGACGCGCTAATCTGTGTCCTATTCTTAGTCATACGGCCTGCTTTACGGTTGGGTCGCACTTCCTTTTTATTGGGCCGTGTAGCCCCCATCGACAACAAACTCGGAGCCGGTGCTAAAGGAGGCCCCATCGGAAGCAACAAAGACAGCCATCTTAGCCACTTCTTCCGGCTTTCCCAGCCGGCCCATTGGGTGCTTGTCGATGTAGAATTGCTTGGTCGCATCATCGAGGTGATCGATCAGCGGCGTGGCAATTACCCCAGGGTGAATCGAGTTTACGCGGATGGCGTAACCCTTTTCGGCACACTCAAGCGCTACCGACTTGGTGAGGAGACGGACGCCCCCCTTAGCAGCGTTGTAGGCCGGAACGGTTGGGTCACCGATCATCCCTTCGATCGAACTAATGTTGACGATCGCGCCACCATGTTCCTTCATCGCTTTAACCCCGTACTTGCAACCTAACATCGTCCCTGTTAAATCGATGGCGATTTCGCGGTTCCAGTGATCGAGCGTCATTTCCTCGATCCCCAGCGGAGTCCCAATTCCGGCGTTGTTGACAATCGCATCAAGCTGCCCAAATTTTTCAACAACGGCTTTGGTGGCGTTTTGCCAATCTTCTTCCTTGGAAACGTCTTGGGTGATGAACAAAGACCGTTCACCGAGGCGTTCTTGAACCGCTTTTCCTTCGTCTTCGTGACGACCGGTGAAGGCCACCCCCTTGGCGCCTTCCTTCAAAAACAGCTCGGCGATGGCTAAGCCAATCCCCTTCGTTCCCCCGGTAACCAAGGCAACCTTATTGTCAAACTGTCCCATAGCAGCATCTCCTTTCGATCCTCTGCGGATTTCATTAATTACATTATGCCATGGTAACGGTTTCTTTGTAATGATATTTATCGATTAATTAATAAAAAGTAACTGGCACCCTACTAAACGGACCGCATGGTTATGCTAGGGAACCGGCTGGCGCCCCTTCTTACCCGTACTCAGGGCCACGTTAGCTGTGTAACCACAAAAAAAGATGCGGCAAACCTTCCGTTTCCCACACCCTTATTTCACTTCCTATCAAAGGAGAGCGTACTTCTTATCGAGCAAATTGAGTCGCACTTCCAATAACGTGCTTCTCAACCGCAGACCTAGTGGCTAAGTCCAGCCACAGAACACCGCTGGCGCGCTAACCTGTATCTAGGTCTTAGCCCGCGGCCTGCCCACTGGTTGAGTCGCACTTCCAATAACGTGCTCCCCGTTATTTATCGTTAGTGATGATAATGTCGGAAGCCTTGACTTCACTACCGAAGTACGGCTTGAGTTCCTTGTTAAAGTCGGTCTTAAAGAAGCCGTCCTTGTTGAGCTTGGTGATTTCCTTGTTGGTCCAGTTCAACAGTGACTTGTTGCCCTTCTTGACGGCCGGGGAAATGTCTTGGGAAGGCCCGAGGGTCTTGATGCCGACCGTGTACTTCGGGTTCTTCTTAACCCAAGCGTAAAGGTAGGAGTTATCATCAGCCAAGGCGTTAGCCCGCTTGTTCTTTAAGGCGTTAAACTGTTGGGTCTTGGTGTCAAACTTCAAGATCGACTTGATGCCGAGCTTGGATTGGTTGGAAACGAAGTAGTTTTCGGCCGTCGTCCCCTTGTTGATGATGATGCTCTTGTTCTTCAATTGGCTGACCTTAGTGATCGGGTCGGACTTCAGGGAAACGACCCCGATTGAAACCTTCATGTATGGCTTAGCAAAGTCAACCACTTGCTTACGTTCGTCGGTCACGGTGAAGTTTGCCAAGACCAGGTCGGCCTTATTAGAATTCAGGGTGTCGACCCGGTTGTTAGCGTTCACCTGGACGAACTTAACCTTGACCCCGAGGTCCTTGGCAATCTGCCGGGCTAACCGGACGTCGTAACCAACCCGCTTACCGTCCTTGTTGACCCAGCCGTATGGTTGTAAGTCGCCAAAAACGGCGATCCGGATGTAACCGCGCTTTTTAATCGCCGAAACGGAACTTTGGTTGCTGTCGGCCTTGGCTGAAGACAGGCCGGCAAAGGAAACGAGCGAAAAGATACTCAGGACGGTTAACAACCCTACTATTAATTTTTGAATCTTCTTCATTTGCTTTCTCCCTTATTAAAAATCCATGCTTTCCAAGAAATCCCGCGCCCGTTTGGTCTGGGAGTTGGTAAAGAATTGCTGACCCGGGGTATCTTCCAAAATGCGCCCGTCCTCTAGGAACAGAACCCGGTCGGCAATTTGGGCGGCAAAGTTCATTTCGTGGGTGACGATCAGCATCGTCATCGACCCGTCGTTGGCCAGTTCCTTGATGATGTCTAAGATCCCGCGGACCATTTCCGGGTCCAGGGACGCCGTGACTTCGTCAAAGAGCATCACCTCGGGCTGCAAGGCCAAGGCACGAACGATGGCCACCCGTTGTTTTTGGCCCCCCGACAGCTGGCGCGGGTAGGAGTTGGCATGCTCCTTTAACCCGACCCGGTCAAGTAAGGCCAGGGCCTCTTGCTCCACCGTCGCCCGGTCGCGCTTTTGGACCTTGGTCGGCCCCAACAAAATGTTTTCTAAGACCGTCATGTTCGGGAAGAGGTCGTAGCTTTGAAAGACCATCCCGATCTTTTGGCGCAGCCGTTGCCAATTCTTCTCGCTGGGCTCCACCTTGGCGCCGTTAAAGACGATCTCGCCGTCACGATACTCTTCTAACCCGTTTAAACAGCGGATCAGGGTGCTCTTCCCCGACCCCGACGGCCCGAGTAGAGCTAACACCTCGCCCTTTTTGAGGTCGAAGTTGATGTCGTGCAGGGCCTGCCAGTCACCGTAAAACTTATTTAAGTGACTTACCTTTAAAATTTCTTCCGTCATACGCTCCTCCTTACTGCCGGGCGGTTAGCTTTCTTGCCCACAGCGACAACAGGTAGTCGATGATGAAGTACAAGAAAAAGATTAACCCGTAGACCCAAAACACCCCGGTTGGGTAGGTTGAATTGTTGGCTTCGATGATCTGTTGACCGACGTTGATGACGTCCATGATGCTGATGATCATCAACAGGGAGGTCGTTTTGACCACCCGGGTCGCCAAGTTGATGGCGGCCGGTACTTCCAGCTTCATTGCCTGGGGCAAGAGGATGTAACGGAAGAGCTGGAAGCGGGTTAAGCCAATTGCCAACCCCGATTCGCGTTGGTGTCGCGGCACCGATTGAATCGCCCCGCGGACGATGTCGCTAAATTCGGCGGCCACCCACAGCGAAAAGGCGAGCACCGCCATCCAATCCGCCGGCATGTTAATGTGCAACTGGCGCGGCAGGATGTAGTAAACCAAGAATAAGAGCACCACCGTTGGGATGATCCGAAAGATTTCCAGGTACAAGCGCAGGATGAAGCGGAGCACCCTGCTCTTGGTCGTCCGCAAGACCCCAAAGACCGTCCCGACAATCAAGCCAAAGAAGAGCGACACCACGGCGATCCAAACGCTGACCCATAAGCCGCCCATCAGCCGGGAGAAGTTGGATCCCTCTAACAAGACGTTAATCCCCGAATGTGCCATAGCGCACCCTCCTTTCCAGCCAGTTCAACACTAAGATCAGCGGAATCAAGATAATGGCGTAACCAATCACCAAGACCAACAGATACTCATTGGACCGGTAGTACAGCCCAATCAAATCGAGGGCCGTGTTCGTCAATTCCGGAATCGCGATCACCGAAAAAATCGAGGTTTCCTTGATCAAAAAGATCATGTTGGCCGCCAGCGCCGGCATGCTCAGGGCAAACCCCTGGGGGAAGACGACGTAGCGGGCCAGTTGCCACTGGTTCATCCCGATCGCCTTGCCCGTTTCCAACTGCCCCTTGCTAACCCCGGCAAAACCACCAGTGAACCCCTCGGCCATGTACGAACCCCCAAGAAAAATCAAGCCGACAATCCCGCAGGTCACGGCGTTCATCTTCAAACCAATCACCGGGAAGGCGTAGTACAAGAAGAAGAGCTGGATTAACAGCGGGGTGTTACGCGAAATTTCCACGTAAACCGTGCAGACTTGGCGTAAGACGGGCACCCGAAAGAACTGAACCAGGCTGACAATCACACCGACAATCAGCGAGCCGACGATCCCCACCGCCGAGAGCCACAGGGTTGCAATCAAGCCCTGTTCAAACATTGGTAAGCTTTGCTGAATTACTTCCCAGGACACAAACAAACCCTCTTTCCATTCAATTTCATCAAAAAAGCCCCTGACCACAGTGTGATCAGGGGCTTCCCATTTCTCTTACTTAAAATAAGTACGAGGATTTAACGGAAGTAGCTTCACCACGCTGCAAGTGTATGCCAAAGAACATGTTGCACATCATCGTACAACATGGCATTGCGCACATCATTTGCAGTTTAGTAGCTGGCATGGTGAACATTCTTCCCTTCTTTGATGATATTGTAAGGATAAGCCCTCTAATAATTAATGTCAATATCTAAGTTTATTCTAATTTATGATGTCGTCCTCTCGTTCTTAGTCAATCCTACTTATTAAATTCGGCGTTGTAGTTCTTCTTCGCTCCAGGAAGCTTGAAGGTATCTTCATAGAGGTACTTCTTAGTTAACTTTTGCAGGTAACCATCTTCGTACAACTTCTTGATTTCCTTGTTCAAAACTTCCGTCAACTTCTTATTCTTTGCTGACTTGTGTAGCAACAGGTACGGACTTTCCTGCCCAATTGACTTAGAAACCGTCAATTTCTTCCCTTCCGCAGTGTTGGCAATCTGCTTGTAAGAAGGATAAGGGTAGATGGCAACGTCGTATTGACCATCGGCGACTTCCTTTAAAGCGTCAGCTGATGACTGATCACCAATCGCCTTTAGGTTAATCTTGTTCTTTGGATGACTCTTATTGTAGTTTTCAATCACACTGTACCGAGCGTCATCAGTCGAAACAGGCACTAACTTGAGGTTTTTCTTCGCCACTTCAGCAAGTGAGTTAGCGCTCTTACCACCCTTACGGTAAACCAAACGCAAATCATCTAACCCAATCGCCCGGGTGTGGTAGTAATTAGCAAACCGTTCCTTGTTGTACCAAGAATTATTTAAAGCCACATCATACTTCCCGGATTGCAAACCTGCAAAGACTGCATTTTGTGAAGTAAAGGTCGTCTTAAACTTGTATTGCGGTAAGTCCTGGTCGATCTTTTTGATTAGAGCTCCTAGGTAGCCACCAGGCCCCTTATCAGTGTTCGTAACGTAAACAGAGTTTCCGTTCGGGGCAGCAACAGTCACGGTTGTAGCAGCGTGACTAGTCGTGGCAAGTCCCAGTGAGGCTAGCCCTGTGACGGCGAAGGTTAAAATAATGTTTTTGAGTTTCATTAGCTAAAATTCCTTTCTAGTTAGTGGTGAGCTCGTGATGACGAGCGCCGAATGATTAATTCAATTACTTGGAACAGCTTGGCAAAGAACCAGCAAATGATAATGTAAATGATTAACGCATCTACGTAAGTTTCTAAGTACTTAAACCCGATAGCGGAAATAATATTGGCTTCCCCCATAATTTCAACAATCCCAATGTTGTATACCAATGCGGTATCCTTAATCAGGTCCAAGAAGATATTAGTGAAATTGGGAATCAAATTAGCGATTAACTGCGGAACGACGATTTGAATTATCGCTCGTAGCGGCGTCATCCCCACCGCCACCGCCGCTTCATACTGACCGTAGTCAACAGCATGGTAGGCGGAACGAATGCTTTCCGATAGATTGGCCATTACGTTTAATGAAAAGGCGGTAAAGGCGATTACCAGAGCTGGTAGGCCATTCGGGTTAGTATTCCACCCCCACCCCTTCATTACTACTAATAATTGTGGCAACCCATAGTAAACAACGTATAGTTGAACGATGATCGGCGTTCCCCGAACAAAGGAAACAATCACCGCCACGATTGGGGCTAGCACTTTAACCTGACGTTCTCGAACCACCGCTACCAAAATCGCTAACAGTAAGCCGACAACAGCAGCGACAATGGCAATTAACAGCGTTACCGGAGCAACAGAGGCAATTTGGCTGAAGGAATCAACCGCGAATTTTGTATCAAACATTTAATCCCTCCTACCCTAAGACCTTCTGATAGCGGTGGGCAATCGTTCGAAAGCCCCATTCGATTAACAAGACAAAGGCCCAGTATATCAACGCTAAGATGATAAATATTTGTAACTGGTAAATCCCATTCGTCTGATTAGAGAGGTTGGACGCTTCGTTATACATATCGTAAAGTCCCAATACATAGACCAAGGAAGTCCCCTTTACCAAGCCAATAAACAAGTTCTCGATGTTCGGTAAGGCTATCAACGCAGCCTGGGGAACAATGATCCGAAAGAAGGCCCGCCGTGGAGTAATTCCAACTGCTAGCGCCGCCTCTAATTGCCCCTGATCTACGGCTAGGTAAGCACTCCGGAAAGCTTCGGCTAAATAAGCACTCCATCCGACCATCAGTCCGATAATTCCGAAGGTCATTTTGGACCAACCATCAATGTTGATCCCCACTCCCTTCAGTAACGCAGGTAACCCATAGTAGCTGAGTAACAACATTAACAAGGGAGGCGTCCCGCGAACAATTCCTAAGTAAACACGTGCAAGACCACTGAGTAAGCCGTTTTTCCGTAAGTACAGCCACCCCAGCGCCACCCCTAATAGGGAAGCCAGAATAAACGAAACTAGTAACAGGGTTAGCGTCACCGGGAAGCCCCGGAGGATGACGCTCATGATTTTTGTAATGGTCATGTCCAGGCCCCCTAATAGTTTTCCGCTAACGAGGCTAAGAACTGTCGGGTCCGTTCGTGTTGAGGGTGGTCAAAGATCTGTTCCGGAGTCCCGGATTCTAAGATCTTCCCATCAGCGAAGAAGACCACCCGGCTAGCAACGTTACGCGCAAAAGACATTTGGTGGGTAACCACCACCATCGTTTGCCCTTCATCGGCTAGGCGACGCATATCGTTTAAGACCGCTCCCACTAGTTCCGGGTCCAAAGCAGACGTTGGTTCATCGAAGAGGATAATTTTGGGCTTTAAAACCGTGGCTCGGGCGATTCCAATCCGTTGCTGTTGACCGCCAGATAACTGCGACGGATAGTAGTCAGCTCGCTCACCGAGTCCCAATTTGGTAAGAGCCACTTGTGCTTTTTTTACCGCTTCTCCTCTTTCAATCCCCTGACCATAAATTAGCCCTTCAGCAATGTTTTGAACGGCGGTCTTGTTTTTAAACAGGTTATAATTTTGAAAGACCATCGCCGTGTGGCGGCGTACCCATTGTTGCTGTTCCTTAGTGGGCTTTGCCAGATCAATCGTTTGGTCCAAAAACTGCATTGTCCCTTGGTCAGCGTGCTCAAGGAAGTTCAAATTACGTAAGAGCGTGGTTTTCCCCGAACCGGAGGGACCAATCACGACCACGACTTCCCCTTTTTCAACGTGAAAATCAATTCCCTTCAGGATTGCTCGTTGATTAAATTGCTTTTGTAAATTTTTTATTGTCAGTAACATTCAAATTCCCCAATCTAGTAATCACGTGCAGCTTCGATCACCCATTGTAAGTGATCATATGGGGTATCCCTGGGAACCGTGCAATCGGCTCCTAGGATGACACCCTTCTTCCCCGCCTCATCAATTAAGTTCCGAACGTTTTGTTGGATCTCCTCTTTTGTTCCGGTGTATAAAAGGCCCTTTATCGAATTATCAAACCCACCTAGGACAGGGCGATCACCAAACAGTTTCTTTCCTTCTCCTAGGGGCACCCCGTCGGTTAAAGTCGCCCAGTTGATTACTTGAAGTGGGTAATTAGTAAACCATTCAAGGTGGTTGTATGCTCCGGCAAAGCCGCAGACGTGCAGGATGTTTAAGTCAAAGTTACGGTTGATTTCTTCTTGGACAATGAGGTCAATGGGCTCCATCACCTTTTTAAAGAATTCTAAGTTATCTTCCCGCGGATCTTGGATTGATTGAGTACTGTAGTAGATCCCATCAACCTCCGTCCCCTTCTTCAAGGCCCGAACGACCTTTCCTTGGTCTACGGCAATCACTTGCAGGACTTGTTCAACTCGCTCTGGATTTTTTTCGTAAAGGTCGGCAAATTTAACATCAGAAGTAAGAATGGACTCCTTAGTGTGATCGATTTGCGCCCACTTAAGTAAAATGAGGGGCGAAAAAACGGTGATAAAGGTTGGTAGGTCGCCAACAATTTGGTTTTGCTCCTTAGCTAAGGCCACTTGGTCTTGGATCCAAGGATCGTCCTCTTCAAGCGGGACCAAGTTAGCTAAGTCATCCAAATCCCGTGGATTTTCAACCCCCCGGAACGGGTACGGGAAGTAGCCATCTAACATGGTTTTAGAAAAATCAAAGTCCAAGTCCTTGACATACTGCTTGTGCCCCTCAATGTTGGCATCGCGAATTGTGGGGTCTTGGTACACATCACCAAATTCGTTCTCCGCAAAGTGACGCCAAAATGAAACCGGCACGTGTTCAACTTCTTGGTTGTGAAAAGCTTTTAGAACTTCTTCTCTTGGTAAACTCATGATTCTCTTCTCCCTTTCTTTTCTTGCAAACAAAAAGGGCTACCGACCATCCATGGTCAGTAGCCCTTGTACAGGTTAAGGGGTGTTATTAGACACCCTTAGCAAAAAGAGTGTACTCAAACAGCCCCAACTGAAACCACATCAGTTCGGATGTCATTTTGAGTACACATACACATGACTTGTCGTAAACGTAACATGATTTCAGCTCCCTTCGTTTGCTAATCTTTTGTAAGAATGATCTCATCATACGAGCCATTCCGATCCCTGTCAATAGCATAATTAAATTTATCTGAATTTTTGATTAAAATCGGTGCACCCTTTCTAACCTTCCCCCAAGGCCTGCTGGAGGTCGACGATCAAGTCCGCCGGGTCCTCTAAGCCGACCGATAAACGGAGTAAGGTTGGGGTGATACCCAGCCGTTCCCGTTGCTTTTCCTCGACGTCGGCGTGGGTCTGGTAGTACGGCAGGGTGATCAAACTTTCGACCCCGCCCAGACTTTCGGCAAAGGTGATCACCGAAACGTGGTTGAGGAGCCGTTCGACGGTCGCCTCATCCCTCAGGTAAAAGGAGACCATCCCGCCCTTGCCCGGGTAAAGGACCTTAGTAACGGCGGAGCTTTGCTTTAAATAAGCCACCACCGCTTGGGCCCCGGCCGTGTGTTGGCGCATCCGGACCCCGAGCGTCTTCAGGCTGCGTAACAAGAGCCAGGAGTCAAAGGCCGCCAGGGTGTCGCCGGTTGTGATGTAGTAGTCAAAGTATTCATCGGCCAAGTCCTTGTCCTTACAGACCAGCACCCCGCCCAGGAGGTCGTTGTGCCCCGACAGGTACTTGGTCGCCGAGTGAACGACGATGTCGGCGCCCAGGGTGAGTGGGCGCTGATAGACCGGGGTCAAAAAGGTGTTATCCACGGCGACCAAAATATCGGGGCGGGTGGCGTGAACCCGGCTGGCAATCGCCGCGATGTCGAGCTCCTTCATCGTCGGGTTAGACGGCGTTTCTAGCCAAATCAGGCGGGTATTCGGCTCAATCATGGCAAGCAAATCGTCAATTCGCTCCCCGTTCCACTGGGCGAAGTTGATCCCGGCGTGGGTCGCCAAGTAACGAAAGTAGCGGAAATCGCCGCCGTACAGGTCGTCTAAAGAAATCAACTGGTCGCCGGTCTTTAAGATGCTCAGCGCCAACTGGATCGCCGCCATCCCCGAGCTCAGGGCAAAGCCAAACTGGCCCCCTTCTAACTTGGCGAGGGTCTCTTCTAGCAGGCGCCGGTTGGGGGTCGCCAGCCGCGAGTAGGAGTAGCCAGTCGTCGGGTCAAAGGCCTTGGCCTCCGCTAGGCTTTCGTGGCGGTAATTAGACGAAAAGTAGAGGGGGAATGAAACGGCACCGCCCCGATCCTCATGGCTCCCCGCTTGGGCGGCAATGGTATCAATTGATTGCGGTTGTTTGGTCATCTTCAACACTTCCTTTGGTAGTCACTAGTTCGGCTTGGTCCAGCGCCTGGGCGAGGTCTTCAATCAGGTCGGTCACGTCTTCGATCCCGATCGCCAACCGGATCAGCCCCGGTTTAATCCCGGCCGCCAACTGTTCTTCGGACGTTAATTCGGCGTGGCTCATCTTGCTGGGCAACTCGACCAGGCTCTCGACGGCCCCGAGGCTAACGGCGCGGGTGAAGAGGCGCAGGCCGTTGACGAAGGCGACCGGGTCGACCGCCCCGCTTAGCTCAAAGGAGAGCACCGCCCCGGCCCCCTTGGCCTCCTGGCGCAATTCTTCGTAACCCTCGTGGCCCGGCAACCCCGGGTAGTACACCCGCTGGACTTCCGGCCGGGTTTCCAGGAACTTCACGACTTCCACCAGGTTTTCAATTTGGCGGTCCAAGCGGATCCCGAGTGTCTTGATCCCGCGGGCCAGTTCGTTGGCCCCCTCCGGCGACAAAATCCCGCCGAGGGCGTTTTGGACGAAGTAAACCCGGTCGGCTAAGCGCGGATCGTTGACGATCACGGCCCCGGCCGAGAGTTCCGAGTGCCCGGCTAAGTACTTAGTCGCCGAATGGATGACCAGATCGGCGCCCAGCTCTAGTGGCTTTAAGAGGTAGGGGCTCAAAAAGGTGTTATCGACGATCGTCAGGAGCCCGTGTTGCTTGGCAATCACGGCCACCTGGCGTACCGAGGTCACCTGCAACAAGGGGTTGGTAACCGGTTCAAAGTAAATTGCCTTGGTGTTGTCCTGGATGGCGGCCTCAATGGCTTGCGGGTCGCGGGTGTCGACCGCCGTGATTTCAAGCCCCCAGCGGGCGAAAAATTGGTAAAGCAAGCGGAAGGTGCCGCCGTAAATTTGGTCACCCACGATCAGGTGGTCGCCGGCCTTAAAGATCGCCAAGGCGGCGTGGATAGCGGCCATCCCGGAGGTAAAGGTGAAGGCCCGCTGGCCCCCTTCCAAGGTCGCCAGTTGATTTTCGACCGCCTGGCGGGTCGGGTTCCCCGAGCGCGAGTAATCGTAGGTCACCGGCGCCCCAATTTTGGGGTATTCAAAGGTTGTTGCCTTGTAAATCGGCGTGGTCACGGCGCCGGTACAGTTGTCATTAACGTCTGGCCCGTGCACCAGCTGGGTATCAAGTTTAGTCATGGTTAATTCCTCCTTTTGCGGGTACAAAAAAAAGTCCCTGGATCCTCAAAATCCAGGGACGATTACTCGTGGTGCCACCCTTGTTTACCGCTAGATTACCCTAACGGCCTCTACAGCACCCAATGGATGCCAGGGACAGTAACGGGTCCTACCGGAAAAGCAGCCCTGCGACCACTTTTCAACACTCCGAGCTCATCTTCGCGGGGTTAACCGTCCGCCTTTGCACTTACGGCGGTCACTGAAAACGGCGCTGCTCGCTACTCTTCTCATCAACGTGAACATTAGATTTAAATTAAATTATGATTAGTATAAAGAGGGGCGCCCCACTTGTCAACCACCAATACCAACTTATTTTTCCCTGGTCAAACTCTTTAAGACCGCGATCGTTGTCGCGACCTCCTCTGGTGACCATCTGGTGAGACGTTGGTCAAAGAACTTGCTTTCCTGGCGGTGCAACTCGGCGTGAAGGACGGCCATTCTTTCCCCGGCCGGCGTCACCGTCAGTTGGTAGGCCTTCTGGTCGTATTCCGGGTGCTCCTTGACCAAGAGCCCTAGCTCGGCCAGCCGGTTGGTGTAACGCGACACCAGGCTCTGGGAGTACAAGACCTCGGCTTGAACTTCCTGGTAGGCAATCCCCCGTTTGCCAGCGGCGGCAACCAAGTCGAGGAGCTCTAATTCGGCGTGGTTAAAGTGGTTCGAACGTAGCCGTTGCCAAACCGGCTCCGGCAACACCTCCCGGTAGCGCTCGGCCATTTCCCGTTGGGCCGTCACCTGCCACTTGGTATCGGCCTCGCGCAGCCGGTGTATCAATTTGCGAATCGTTTGGTAATCGGTCATCGAAAGTCCCCTTAAAATCACTTGTAATATATATTGACATTATAACACGTCAGGTTTATATCACGCGTAATTAATGTGGCTAAGTTGACGAAATGTTGTTCAGGAACGCAATTGCAGTAGCTGACTTTAGGTTTTGACAGCCAACGAATCCCTTTAGAAGCAAAATAGCTGGAGATCGGCGTCTTAACAACGTCATCTCCAGCTATTTTTTCGATATTTAGTTGAGTCACACTCACTTAATAACGTGCTCCCAACCACGGGCCTAGTAGCTAAGTACGGCCCGTCGAGAAGGTTGGTCGCACTCACTTACTTCTCATACCAAATCGTCACCGGCCCATCGTTGACCAGGGCCACCTGCATATCGGCGCCGAACTGCCCGGTCGCCACCGGGATCCCGGTGGCGGCCAGTTTTTCGTTAAAGCGCTGGTAGAGGGGTTCGGCTAAGGATGGTTTGGCGGCGTTGGAAAAGCCCGGCCGGTTGCCGTGCTTAACGTCGGCGTACAGGGTAAACTGCGAGACCGACAAGATAGCGCCGTCAACGTCCTTTAAGCCCAGGTTCATCTTGCCCGGTTCGCTCTCAAAGACCCGCAGGTTGGTAATCTTGTGGACCATGTAATCGAGCGTCTCTTCGGTGTCATCGGGAC
Source organism: Limosilactobacillus fermentum (assembly GCF_013394085.1). Lineage (NCBI taxonomy): Bacteria > Bacillati > Bacillota > Bacilli > Lactobacillales > Lactobacillaceae > Limosilactobacillus > Limosilactobacillus fermentum. The sequence continues at coordinate 886,497 of NZ_CP040910.1, read as the reverse complement.
CAAAGCCGACCAACAGCAAGTAGCCCTGACCAATTTGGCCGACGACTTGCCCTTCGATGGTGACGCTTGCTTCCTTAACCCGTTGCAATACTACACGCATAAACTCCTCCTAGTGAATGACCCGCTTGACCACGTACACGTCCGGCAGGTTCTTTAACGAATCCATGATCAACTGGAGGTGCTGGAAGTTGCGCACCCCGACGGTCGCCGAGATGGTGGCCATCTTGTTGTGGTCGATCCGACCGTTGATCGACGTCAAGTAGCGGGTGTTGTTGTTAATCGCCCGGATGATGTCATTGAGCAGGCCGTTGCGGTTGTAGCCCTCAACTTCAATATCGGCGTTGTAGTTGGTCTTGTCGCCGGCTGGGTTCGCCCAGTAAACGGAGACGACCCGCTGGCCGCTCTTTTCGGCCGCCTTGATGTTGGGGCAGTCGGCCCGGTGCACCGAGACCCCGCGGCCCTTGGTGATGTAGCCGACGATGGCGTCGCCCGGCACCGGTGAGCAACAGTGCGACAGGCGGGTCAAGAGGTTGTCGACCCCTTCGACGACCACCCCTTCGGAAGACTTAGCGACCTTCTGGCGGGTCGGCGGCTCCTGTTCTAGGGTCTTGTGCCCTTCCAGAATTGCCTTTTGGGCGGCGTTTTGCTTCTCTTCTTCCTTGTGCTTACGGATGTCTTCGGTAAACCGGTTCCGCAGGCCGATCGGGGCGATGTCGCCAAAGCCCAGGGCGGCGTACATGTCGTCGGCGGTCTTGTAGTGGAGCTTGCCGGCGATCTCTTCTTCCTTATCGCTGACCATTAACTCGGCTGGCTCGTAGCCGGCGTCCCTGAGCTGTTGTTCCATGATCCGGCGCCCCTCGATCACGTTTTCCTCGCGGTCGTGGGTGCGGAAGAACTGGCGGATCTTGTTGCGGGCCCGCCGGGTGGAGACCAGGTCCATCCAGTCGCGGCTCGGCCCAGCCGATGACGACGAGGTTAAAATGTCGACGATGTCACCGTTTTTGATCTCGTAGTTGAGCGGTATGATCCGACCATTGACCTTGGCCCCGGTGGTGTGGTTCCCAACTTCGGTGTGAATTTGGTAGGCCATGTCTAACGGTCCGGCGCCCTTCGGCATTTCGATGGCGTCGCCCTTCGGCGTAAAGGCGTAAACCTTATCGGCGAAGACGTCGGATTGGATCCCCTGCATGAACTCGTCGGTACCGTTAGACTCGCTCCGCAACTCGAGGATTTCCTTGACCACGTTGAGCTTCTTGGAATCCTGGCTGGCTTGATCGACCCCGTTGGTCTTGCCCTCCTTGTAGGCCCAGTGGGCGGCGACCCCGTATTCGGCGACCTCGTGCATTTGGTGGGTCCGGATCTGGATTTCCAGCGGCCGGCCCTCGGGCCCAATCACGGTGGTGTGCAGGGATTGGTAGCCGTTAGCCTTTGGCATGGCGATGTAGTCCTTAAACCGGCCCGGCATCGGGGTCCAGGAAGTGTGGATCGCCCCTAATACGGCGTAGCAATCCTTAATCGAATCGACGACCACCCGGATCGCCAGCAGGTCGTAAATCTGGGAGAACTGCTTGTGCTGGGTGACCATCTTGCGGTAGACAGAGTAGATGTGCTTGGGGCGCCCGTAGATTTCAACGTTGGGGCCGAGGTCGAGGTCGGCGATCGCCGTTTTCACGACCTTGATAGCGGCGCTGATGTAGTCAATCCGCTGGTCGCGCCGGGAGTTCATCAAGTGGACGATCCGGTAGTACTGTTGCGGGTTTAAGTAGCGCAACGATAGGTCTTCTAGCTCCCATTTGATGGTTGAAATCCCCAGCCGGTCGGCAATCGGGGCGTAGATTTCCAGCGTTTCGTTGGAGATGCGCCGTTGCTTATCCGGGCGCAAGTGCTTTAAGGTCCGCATGTTGTGCAGGCGGTCGGCCAACTTGACGATCATCACCCGGATGTCCTTGCTCATGGCGAGCAACAACTTCCGGTGGGTTTCGGCCATCTGTTCCTTGTTGGACTTGTAGTGGATCTTGGAGATCTTGGTGTCGCCGTCGACGATCATGGCAATCGTCGGCCCGAACAGTTCCTTGATGTCATCCAAAGTGGCGCCGGTATCCTCCACCAAATCATGCATGTAGCCGGCACACACCGTTTCCGGGTCCATCTTTAATTCGGCCAGGATTCCGGCGACTTGGATTGGATGAATGATGTAGGGTTCACCGGACTTGCGAACCTGGCCCTGGTGGGCAACGGCTGCGAAGTGGTAGGCCCGCTCCACTAGGGCCACGTGCTCCTCATTCATGTACTTGGCAACCATGTTTTTGACGTCTTCGTGCGTTAATTCCTTTGTCTGCGACATCAAGCCACCCCCCTTTTACTTGTTCCGATTAGCTCGCACCATTGACCACGCTAGGTAGGCCACCGCCAGGTACGCCGGTGCAAAATACAGGCTGTACTTGGGTCCAAACAGGTGGGCCGCCAGCAGAAAACTGACCGGGAAGACAAAGGCTTGCCAACACCGGCGCCGGTTTTGAAGGGTGAACCCAGTCCAAATTGCAAAGGCCCCGTACAAGAGCAGGTAGAAAACGGCGAAGCGCTCCACCTTGTTGATAAACGGTACGATGTTAACTAACCAGGTCACGACAAACCCGATCAAGATGCTCAGGACCCACAAACGACGGTCGGCCCGCTGCCATAAACTCTTCAAACTCTTCATCCCTTACGATTGATTGTTAGTATTCTTATTTTAGCACAAACCACGGTTGGATTTAGCGGCTAATGTTCGGCTAATTCAAAATGGTAGGAAACGGCCGCCATTAAATAGAGCGGCGCCGTTTCGGTCCGTAAGATTCGCGGCCCCAAGCCGCAGGCCACCACGCCCGCAGCCGTCATCGTTTCGACCTCGGTTTCGGTCAAGCCGCCCTCGGGACCAAAGATGGCCAACAGGCTTTGCCCCGGCGTCACCTGGTCAAAGACGGTTGCCAGGGCCGCCCGTTCGCCCTGCTTAGCCGACTCTTCCCAGGCGACCACTCGGTGATCGAACGAAAAGACAGTTAACAAACTTTTGAGGTCCTTGACGTAGGATACTTCGGGAATCTGGTCGCGGTGCGACTGTTCGGCCGCCGCGTTGGTGATCTTTTGCAGGCGCTCGACCTTCTTGCCCTGGCGCTGGTCGTTCCAGTGGCTCACCGAGCGGGCACTTTCAAAGAAGATGATCCGCTTGGCGCCCAGCTCGGTCGCCTTTTGCACGATCAGTTCCGGCTTTTCCTTGGTCTTGGGCAGACCACAGGCGAGTGTCACTTTGATCGGTAGTTCGCTGTCGCCGCCGAGGTCTTGTTCGACCTTGACTTCGGCCGTCGCCGGGTCCAAGAGGGTCGCTAAGTAGGCGTGGTGGTCGGCCAAAACCAGTTCGACTTGGGTGCCGGCCGCGGCCCGCATCACCGTAATCAGGTGGTGGCTCACGTCGTCAGGGAGGTTCAAGCGGCGGTGGGCCGGCAGTGCTTGGTCAACAAAGTAGCGTTGCATTAGGCTTCCTCCGGTGCTGGCTTGTGGGCGATGATCCCGTACCAATCCTTGATCCGCATCGTTTCGTCAACCACAAAGCCCTGCGCTTCGATGGCTTTCTTGACCGTTTCAAACTTGGTGTTGATGATCCCGGAGGTCAAGAACTTGCCGCCCGGCTTGAGGTTCTCAAAGGCTTGTGGCACTAATGGCAGGATGATTTCGGCCAGGATGTTGGCGACCACCAGATCGACCTGGGTGTGAATGCCGTCCAACAGTGAGTTAACCCCTGTGTGAACGTCTTTAGCGATCGGGTTGAGCGCTAGGTTCTTTTTGGCCGACTTAACGGCCACGTCATCGATGTCGTAGGCCCAGACTTCGCCGGCGCCCAGTTGCTTCGCCGCAATCGACAAGACCCCGGAGCCGGTTCCGACGTCGATCATCGATTCACCGCCACGTAGGGCGATCGTTAACGCTTGGAGCATCAGCTGGGTGGTCGGGTGGGTCCCGGTCCCAAAGGCCATTCCCGGGTCCAAGACGAGCAGCTTTTCATCGGCCGTCGCCGGGGTGTATTCCTCCCACTGCGGTACGATCGTCAGCTCACGGGTGACGCGGACCGGGTGGTAGTACTTTTGCCAGGCCGTCGCCCAGTCCTGGTTATCGATTTCTTCGGCAGCGACCCTGGCCGGGGCCGGGTTGAGGCCGAAGTCGGCTAACTTGGCCACCCGCTGGCGGATGTCGGCGATTTTTTCGGGCACGAAGGTCGTGGGCGGGTAGTAGCCGGTCACGGCCGCCCCCTCCTCGCGGTGTGGTAAGGTGCTCGGGTCGACAATTTCGCCGTAGGGCCCGTACTTACCGGGCTTGAGCTTTTGGTAGTCGGCCGCGTCGTCGATCTTGACCCCGGTCGCCCCGGTGTCGGTCAAAATGTAGGAAACCGCGTCGACGGCTTCGGTGCTGGTTTCCACCACAATGGCTGTCCAATTCATATTATTGATTCATTCCTTCCTGAAAGAAAGGGCGCCCCCGCGGACGCCCCTTTTCTTATTCTTCTTCGCCGGTGTGAACCCGCGTCGCCTCTTTGGCTTCCCGCTTTTCTAAGTGGTGGGCCAGGTAGGCCAACATGTCATCTTCGGTCTTGAAGATCCGCGGGTGGTGTTGGTGATGCATCCGGACGTCGATTTCGTTAATCTTTACCCGCCCCGTCCAGGTGTGGGAGTAGCGAATGATTACCCGATTGTTGAGCCGGTGCTTGCCGAACCGGAAAACGTAAACGTGCTCCGGCGACATCATTGGCCGGATGTATTCTTTCTTATAAGTAAGATCGTGTTCGCGCATGAATTGCTTGGTGCGATTTAGCATGGTAATCACCTCCTTATCATCGGACCCGTCGTGGGCTTTTTCGTCTTTAATGGACCTATTTTAACACACAGCGCCCTGCTTGCCAAAGGTCTAGGCAAGGGATTAAGAAATCTCAAGTTTTTTAATGGAGTGGCCAATCACCTCCCCAGCAAGTCGGCTGTACTTAGGCACTAGGCCTGCGGTGATTGACCACGTTTGCTGTCTAACATTCGCCCACCTAACTTCCCTAAGGATTGGTTAAGTTCACCCCTTCTTCAAATTCGCCGTGCTATAATCGGTGACCAACTTTAAAAGGAGGAGTTCAAAAATGGGCCTAATTATCCTGCTAATCTGTTTATGGATTATGTGGAAACTATTGAAGATGTCCTTTTGGTTATTGGGGCTTTTGATCACTATTGCACTGATCATCTTCGCCGTTAAAATCCTTATTATTCCCGGTCTGATCCTAATCTTCCTAATTTTTGCGGGAAGTTTTTTCACAAATTAGCCATTTATTGAGCAAACATGCTATAATGGCAAGCGACCGATAATTTATCGTGGTTAAGAGATTTTTAAGGAGTGAATTACTGTGTCTAAGACTCATCAAAAAGTTGTTTTAATCGGTGACGGAGCCGTTGGTTCTAGTTACGCTTTTGCCATGGTTCAACAAGGGTTGGCCCAAGAATTTGCCATCATTGACTTGAACAAGAAGCGCACGGAAGGGGACGCCCTCGACCTCGAAGACGCTACCCCGTTCACGGCCCCAAAGCTGGTTTACGGCGCCGATTACGACACGTGCAAGGACGCCGACCTGGTTGTGATCACGGCCGGTGCCCCACAAAAGCCGGGTGAAACCCGTCTGGACCTCGTTGACAAGAACTTGAAGATCATCAAGTCCGTTGTTGAACCGGTTGTTAAGTCTGGTTTCCAAGGGATCTTCTTAGTCGCTGCTAACCCAGTTGACATCTTAACTTACGCCGTACAAAAGTTCTCCGGCTTCCCACGCAACAAGGTGGTTGGTTCCGGGACCTCCCTGGACTCCGCTCGTCTGCGGGTTGGTTTGTCCAAGCTGTTCAACGTTAGCCCGGTTGACGTGAACGCCAACATGATGGCTGAACACGGTGACACGGAATTTGCCGCCTTCTCCTCTGCAACGATCGGTGGTTTACCACTGTACGATCTGGCAGAAGCCAAGGGCATTTCCAAGGACGACCTTTACAAGTTAGAAGACGATGTTCGTAACAAGGCTTACGCCATCATCAACTCCAAGGGTGCGACCTTCTACGGTGTGGCCACTGCCCTGATGCGGATTTCCCGTGCCATCCTGCGCGACGAAAACGCCGTCTTGCCAGTTGGTGCCCCAATGAGCGGCGAATACGGCTTAAAGGACATCTACATTGGTACCCCGGCCGTGATCAACGCTAACGGGATCGCCGAAGTCCTCGAAGTTCCGCTGGACGAACGCGAAGCCAAGGCGATGGCCGACTCCGCTAAGACCCTGAAAGAAATCGCTAAGAACGGGATGGCTAAGATTCAAGGCTAAGGTCAGAGTGTGAAATGACCTCCTTGGCAGGTCGTATGACTAAGTCAGGGCGAACGGTTGGTGCGCAACGCACCGTTCTTCGTCCTGCTTAGACACTAGGCCTGCGGTTATTTCACAGGTTTCCCGTTTAACATTAAAAAAAGCAACGCCCCGACTTTCCTAGTTGAAAGTGTGGGCGTTGTTTTTTCATCTAAAACTGTGCAAATACTCCGGCTGCGGGTGCAAGAAGGTGCCCGCCGTAAAGCCACAGTAGTTGATGATTTGGATGATCGCCAGCGGCCAGAGGTCGATCGCCGTGTCGGCGTTAAGCAAGTAGCGCAGGTAAAGCACGGTGCTGATCCCGATCGAAACCAGGGCAACGCCGATCATCCGGCGGTCCAATAAGGCGACGAGGGCTAGCATCACCATCACGAAGTAGGAGTAACGGTCGTGCATCGACGGCAAGAACATCGTGCGGGTCCAAAAGCTCCAGGTCGCCACCACCAAGAAACGTTGCGGGGTCAAGTCCAGGCGGCGCAGATACCAAAAGCCGGCCAAGAGAATCAGGCAGGTCAAAACCATTAGCCCCCGCTTGAGCAGTTCGTAGTGGTCGAGGACCGCCGTCGGAAAGGCCAGTTGCAAGAACTTGGGGAAGTTGGCGATGTTTAAGGCCAACTCTTTGTAATCACTGGTTTGGCCGGCGTAGATGGTCAACGGCGTCAGGAGGCTGCGGCCGGCCAAGAAACCCGGTAGGTTCATGGCGTACACGGTCACCGGGACCCAACCGAACTGGTACCAGTGGCGGTAGTCGTGCCGGGCCCAGTAGACGTAGTTAAACCGCAGCACCCTGACGTTTGGCAAAATCCCCAAAATAGAGACACGACAAATCTAAAATTTGGCGCAATGGCCAATTACTCATCCTCAACAAACCACGTTAGCACTGGGGTTCTAGGCTACCGCCCCCATTCTTTGCGCAAATCTAAAAATTTGTCGGGTGTCGTTTCCTGGGTACCGGCAAAATTAAACACGGTAGATCCTTTTGAATGCATTTTCCACCACTTTAGCGCATACTAAACGTACCCTAAAAAGCGAGGAGGCAGACCATGAAACTAAAAGTCCAACAGGTTGGCGACTCATTGGCGTTCGTCATTCCAAAGGAGTTTGGCATCCCTGACGGTCAATGTTACACGGTAGAACAGACCGCTGACGGTACGATCATTTTCCGCCCCATTCCCCCTTCCCTCTTTAAGGAGAATGGTTTTCAAGGAAACGAACTACGCCAAAAGGATGTTAGTTTGGAAGACGGGGTGCTAGATAGCGAGTGGAGCGACTAGCAATCCGAATGGTAATTCCAACTTCAACTCAAGCCACCTTTTCAATAGATACTAAGACGAAAGCGCCCAGATTACGTAATGCAATCTGGGCGCTTGGTGTTTACATACGGAAGGTTTGCGCTTCCTAGTTTTCCGCCCAGTACTTGGTCTGGGCCTTGAAGAATTCGGTGCGTAAAAAGTCGTGGGCCACTTTCGTAACGTCGGCGTGCGGGGCCACTTGGTCAAAGCCATGGTAGCAACCATCAAAGACCTTGCAAGCAACGGGGATCCCGGCGCGTTCGAGGCGCTTAGCGTACAAACAGGTTTCATCTAAAAAGGGGTCGAGGTCGCCAACGTAAGTAATCGCCGGCGGCAGGCCCGCCAAGTCAGTGGCCCGGCCGGGGGCGGCGTAAATTGGAATCTTGTCGAGCAGCAAGTCGCCTAAGTAGAGGTCCCAGGCTGCCTGATTAACCCGGGAGTTCCACACCGGAGCATTGTTATTCTTGGCCGAAGCTAACACCAGCCGGTCGTCGAGCATCGGATAGATTGGGATTTACCAGTCAATCTTAACGTCCCCTTGGTCGCGGGCCCATAGGCAGACGGCCGCCGTTAAGCCCCCACCCGCCGAATCGCCGCCGACCACCAACTGGTTGGGGTTAACCCCGAACCTCGTGGCGTTATCCCTTAGCCACGTCAAGGCTAGGTAACAGTCGTCTAGGGCCGCCGGATACGGTGCCAACGCCGAGGTGGTGTAATCCGGCGCCACCATCACGGACCGTCCGTCAGCCACCAACTGTTCAGCATAAACCAAGGCATTTTCGGCGGTTTCCAAGGCGTAGCCTCCCCCGTGCAACCAGAGGATCCCGGTGGCCGGGCGCTTGGTAGCAACTTGCTTGGCCCGGAAAATAGCCAGCCGAAGCTTGCTATGGTCAGGGCGTTCAATCCAAACGTCTTGTTTGATCACCCGCCGCGAGTGAATGGGCATTTTCGCCTTCGCCGTTATTCGTCCCATTCGTTGCAGGCGTGCGGGCTGGCCATCAGGTTGATTGCGTACCCCACCTTGCCGATTCGGCGCAGTTCGGGGCGAATCCGTTCGGGATCAATTTGCATGGCAAACACTTCCAATCATTTTGGCCCTATCCTAGCACATCGCCCACTAAAGTTCCCGTCAGATTACCAACGTGAAAACATTTACCTTTCCCTCATCACTTCTAAAAAAGGCATTGCTAAAAACAGCAACGCCCTTAGTCTATAATTCTAAGACTACTGATCTGACACTCATCCAAGACATGCCATCCCACACAGTCAGGCGTGAGCTTGTACTCGGAACTACTGATCTGACACTCATCCAAGACTAATCAGCTTTGACCTTTCAACTGACGTGTGTACTCGGAACTACTGATCTGACACTCATCCAAGACCACTGCTTGAGTGTTTCCTGATTTAAGGGTGTACTCGGAACTACTGATCTGACACTCATCCAAGACAGCTGAAGAAGCAATCGGCTACGACACCATGTACTCGGAACTACTGATCTGACACTCATCCAAGACTGTATCGATGTAATAGTCAGGATTCTGTTCGTACTCGGAACTACTGATCTGACACTCATCCAAGACTTGCTTCTTCAGTGTCGGCTTCATAGTGTGGTACTCGGAACTACTGATCTGACACTCATCCAAGACCGAACCGACCCTTCGTAAGTGGGAAAACGAGTACTCGGAACTACTGATCTGACACTCATCCAAGACAGTGGTTATGTAAGGCTTTAGAGATGAAGTGTACTCGGAACTACTGATCTGACACTCATCCAAGACGGGACGAATACCAATCCAACAGCGACACAGGTACTCGGAACTACTGATCTGACACTCATCCAAGACCCAGCTAACGGCGCTGGTTAACTCACAAGCGTACTCGGAACTACTGATCTGACACTCATCCAAGACTTTAGTCGGGCGTCTGGCCCGCGACCCAGAGTACTCGGAACTACTGATCTGACACTCATCCAAGACCTGTTTCCCTGCCGCTAACTTCAGGTAGTGGTACTCGGAACTACTGATCTGACACTCATCCAAGACCGTTATTTTCTCATCAAAAACTAACGATCTATTCGTGCCAGTCCACGAAGTCCCGATCAATCCGGTAAATATCCTGTTTGAGTTGTTGTAGAGTTTCTCTCTTTTCTGAGAATTCCACTAATAAAACTGCCAATTCGGTTTTCTCAACAAGAGTAGCGAATTCCTGTATCTGCTCAGGCAATAAGTAATTAGCGACATTACAATACCCAAGAACCTGACAGTCTTTTAATTCGAGATGTAATTTTAGATCGGTTTCAATTATACCATAAGGTTGCCTTATTACTTGCGTCAAATATTTAATTTTCGCATATTTGTATAATCTCAAGAGGCTCTCGTCATACCGCACCTCCAACGGTAAGTCGAATTCGAACAAAGAATCTTGCATCTCTGAGAACACCTCACGAGCAAGGTCATTCATCCGATCTCGTTTCTGAATGCTAAGATTTTTGACAATCATCTTATCAAGTGCTGTTTGGTAGCTATCAAGCTTGGTTGGATTAAGAACAAGGTCTCCTTCCCACTTCATTACCTTACTCAAATTAAGCTCTTGGTACTCATCGTCAATCATCCTTAAGCAATCATTATATCCCTGCAACCCCTGAATTAATTCGGTGTTGACGCTTGGGTTCTCTATTTGCAAAATCACTACTTTTCCAGGCATCAGTTCAACTGGTTGATGGCCATGGTATTGCAATTTCATAGTACAATCGTCCTCTTTGATGAATTTCTAACTTCTTTAACCTCATCACCAAGCAAGAAATGCATGTCACTGTATTGCTTTTCCGTTAACATTAACGATTGGATGACTCCTTGGTCTGGTAAATAATCCTTAAGCCTTCTCTCCAAAAACTCAGCCGCACTCCTTGTCGTACATACACGAACGTAAACAGAGTACTGGATCATAATAAATCCTTCATTTAATAGCTTCTTGCGGAACTGACGATACTGCTTTCGTTGCTGACTAGTGTCCGTGGGCAAATCAAACATGACCATCAAGCGCATGATTCGGTACCTCATCTTTAAACTCCACCTTTACTTCAATTTCATCCCGCTCACCACTCAAGTAATCAAGACATTCCCGCACATACTGCCTCACTGCATTTTGAGTCAGCATTTCAATCCCGTTATACTTGATCACCGTATGCATTGCATCTACTAAGCCAACTCGGACTTGACGATTGAATTCCGCAAATTTCTGTCCTGTAACCCAGTAGTCGATCACTGGTCGAAATGGTTCCATCAAATCTGAACCCAAATTAAACCTGTTTTCTCGATTTTGATGATGGATTCCTAGTTCCATCAGATAGCCATTTTCCGTAATCGATTGGTTTGTCTCCGCTAATAAAACCGCATATCCATAATCCAGAGCGGCGTTGTATTGATTCTCCTGTCGTCGGCTAAAATCTTTTCCGAACAGCAATGGGAAATACTTTCGAGCAACCACAGCCTCACGGTTAGAAATATCATTTACTTCAATGGCTTCTAACTCACTTTCTAGTTCTTGAACCGGGCATCCATTAAGCCGGGCCACCTTTATTTGGCTCTCGATTTTGGCGTGGGCAATCCTAGTCCAAAGTTGTTCCCTTCGCTCCAAGGGCCATAAGAATTGGCGTTCCAACAATTCATAATCCCTCGCTACTGGCTGATAACCAACCGTCTCCCCAATCGGTTGGTACTTTCGATCGACAAAGATTACTTTAATGTTCCGTTGTAGGCATGCACTCATGAAATCTGAAGAGATCATCGCCTGAGTTGTTTCAACTAGTACTTTTGCAATGTCATCCATCGGAATTTCATTAATCCCATCTTTAGTCTGCACAACCATCATATGAGCAGAGTGGGTAATCTTTGCATGTTGACCAATGATTATTGAACGCCATCCCATTTTTAAAATTCCTCCTTGTCAAATTCAACCGAATTCCATATAATATAACTTGTCGGGTAGCTCCCGACATTCGAGACTACTGATCTAACACTCATAGTCAAGATCAAACGAGTGGTTTTCCACGAGTTATTACTTTTGAGCCATGTTATTCTGGCCATACATATAATAAAAAGGAGTCGATTTAATCGGCTCCTTTTTACTTTACTCTTAAATGTCTTTCAAACAAATGCGACGTTCAAACAAACCGGTTGGTGACTGGTATACGATCATTGCATCTTCACTTAAATTCAGTCCACCTGAACTCTGGAAAAACCCAAAGGTTGATAATCCTAATACTTTCAAATCACCTTGTGCAGCATTGGCATGTAGACCCATCAGTAAGTTCGTAATGACTTCTGTCTTCCCTACTTGCGTTTTCTTAGCACCCTCATACTCTGATTCCGTTGGTAACGATACAAACTTATCTCGAGCCTTCGTTACCTTTTGACGATTACTACGTTGGTCAAAGATAGTAAAGTAATGGTTCATTTGATTAACAATTTCATCAAAAACCCTAACAAGTTGTTCATCCGCAGTTGCCGGATTTTCTTTCACAAATTTAAAATCATCTGCAATTATTTCCATCGATTCTTTAGAAAGAACTAGCTGAGTTGCCGGATGCTGATAAGTATCACTAGCTAGGGTAAATTTGCAGTCACCATCAACTATCAACTGACTATACGAAACATGTGGAACTACAATCTCAAAATCTTTCTTTACCTTCGGATTAGATTTAATGATTCGATGTAATTCTTGGTTATATGATTCACTGCCCGGTTTCCCAACTCGTTTTAAACCGACCGCCGATGTTGTTGGAACCCCAATCACCTTATACTTAGGTTTGTTTCCAGTAAACTTAATGATCGTCATGAAAGCTGACGTTCCATTCGTATAAGCACCATACAAATCAACAGGTCGATTTTTCTTGATCTCAATTGGTGAAGTGAGCTTACCAGATTCCTTTGCTGTTACAATCGTTGCTCCATACAGTTGGTCACTCCGGTCGTGAACTTCCTTCGATACCAGCATATACTTCATGTTCAATAATCGATCAAAGCTCTTGGCTACTTCATCCCTTGTCGTAATCAGCTCACCAGTTTGTTGATCGACAACCTTACCTTGGCTCTTGTCGCCTTCCATCAATTCATGGAAGAAGTTAAAGTTACGTAGCTTCAGATCTGACCCATGCTTGAACTTCATGTACTCACCGTATACGAAGAAGGAGCGTAATTTCGGATAACGGCGGTTCAAATATTGCCCAGCAAACGTTGTCAGGTAAGCATCAACTGCGTGGTGATAGTCGTTTACTTCACGAACCTTTGGTAAATCGAATTCCTCGCGTAATTGCTTAGTTAAACCAGCCCGAGTCTCAATGATGTCCGTCCCGGCTTCTTGGTACATACTACCCAAGATGTTAGCCGTCAACTTGATAACTTGGCGTGTTTCAACTAATTGGCGCTTCACGAATCCAAGTGACCGATACTTAATATTTTGATCAACGTCCATCGTTAGGTTTTCAAACTTCCGTTGCGTGATCAATCCCTGCTTCAAAAGTTGGTTCCAGTATGGTTTCATCTTGGCTGCGTAAAGCTTAGCTGGCACCCGGTCAGACTTCTTATTATTCTCCGCCCGACTTACTAACACCCGATTATCTAAGGAATCATCCTTCACGAAGGATTGTGGCAAAATGTGGTCAATATCATACTTGGTAGAAATTTCATCGAAGTTGATTGGATCACCGGTGTACATATCCTTACCACCTTGGGTGAAGTAGAAGTAATAACGATCGGAAAGATCCGGTGCCTTCTCCAATTCCTCAGTCAAGCTCGTATCCTTAACTAATTCATGGGCCTGATCTTCAAATAATTTCTGCAATTGAGTACGCCGGCTCCGGGTTATTTCTCCCTTGTTGCCTTCATTACGGGCAAATTCAATTGAAATCGACTTTGGTGCATTCCCGACCGCTTTAACAATATCTTCCACCACCCGAACAACTTGCCAGATGGCCTTCTTGTTCTGCGGTGAAGTATAGGCGTCATCCAGAACGCTCTCGACCCGCTCCCGCAAAGTCATCCCATCATTGGTGATGGCCTTTTGGTTCAGTTGGTCAATCTGTTCTTTAAAGACAGGCTGGTTGACAATCTGCATGAAGTTTTGATCAGTATTCCACATCAGATCAATGATCCGTTGGCCGTTCTCGTCAACGATTCCCGTCAGTAGCTTCTTGGATAAACGTCCCCAGCCCTTATACCGTTTCTTAACAAGGGCAGAACGTTGCTCATCCGTCAGCCATTCCACTTCAGTTAACTTGTCCGCAAAAATTTCCCCATCTTCAAAGACGGAACGCCACTCGATAATGTTTTCGAGATCCATTTGATAACGGTTATCATCAACCTTGTCACCCATAATTGACTTTAGATCAAGGTAGGTTGCCAAATTTGAATTGAACTTCTTCGGATCGGATAAACCTTCAACACTTGGCTTGTTAACTCCTCGTGTCTTCGCCATCACTAGGCTGGCCACGTCACCTGCCTTCACCGTCTTTTTCTTCTTGAAGAGCTCAGTGTAAATATCTTGTTTAATTCCGACTGATAGGCGGCGTCCATTCACTCGAACGTTGTTTAGTTCGTTTAAGACGTTGTACTTTTGGTATAGCAAGCTGTTAGCAGGCAGGACATCCTCGTTTAATAGATACGTATCCTTAACCGTCATCCGCTTGATAAAGGCTTCAGCTGATTCAGCACGGTCAATCTTATCCCACAGGTTCCAAGGGGTAATCTCCCCATCTTCTTTCCGCTTTGCCCAAGCAAACTTAGCGCCAGATGTCGCCTTTTGAACCTCAGGCGTTACTAGCGGTCCAACATAGTAAGGAATCCGGAAGGAAACTAGCTGATCAAGTTCATACTTCGCTTGGTGACGATCACGTTCACCAGTGGCTGGGTTTTCCGTTGCTAGCCACGGGTAGTACTTAGCTTGCTTTTCAATAATCCGGTCCAATTCTTGTTGGTGCATTTGGTGTGGGATGACCCCATTGGCTGATGTCCGTTGCTTTGGTAAGAAATCACCTGCCTTGAGTAACTCATCGATTTCTTTCCAATTTTCCTTTTTGGATAAAATCTTCTTGAGTCCCTTTTCAAGGTCAAAGCCCTTTTCCTTTGGCACTTGCCCAATGTATTTGTTATACACTTGGTCAAACTCTTTCCGCGCGCTAGCTGGTTGGGTCGCCAAGTATTCCTTAACTTCCGCTAATTGACGTTCGTGCGTCCAATAACGATCCATCATCGATTCAGAAATCGACATCCCATTTGGCACGATTGCATTCAGCATGATCTGCGAGAACAGGCTAGTGATTTCCGTTAAGATATCATTTTGAGCATCACTCAATTCTTCCCGGAATTTTTCAATCTCGTCCTCACTGGTTTCAGAACTTAAATCGATCTTCCATTCGTTGCCATTCGCCATCGCTACCGTTGCAAAGTCCGCCTTGTAGCCAAGAACTAACTTACTCATCGCCGTTGCAATTTGCTTGTTGCGCTTGGTCTCCTCTTTGTCAGCGACCTTCACCTCTAACAATTTGGCAACCGCTTTTTGGCGGTCCAACTTACGCATCTTCGTATCTAGCAACAGTTGTCCAATTTTTTCAACCTTGCTAGGCTCAATCGTGAATGAACCTTCGCCGTTTTGAAGCTCCTCGTAGGCTTCGTTCAAAACGTTAAAGGATTTGTCAAAATCGATTCTCCCCACTTTGAACTTATCAACGCTAGCGTTATTTAAGAAGTGACCCCGGTACTTCACGATGTGGTGAACGGCCAGGTAAACTTCCCGCAGATCGAATTGGCGATCTTCGTTAATCATGGCCTCCCGTAACTTGTAGATGTTCGTTACTGGGTAGTGGGCGCGTTGCTCAACTGGCAATTCATCGCGCATCTTAATCAGTGTTGGGTAACCACGCTCATTCTTCTTCAGTAGATCCGGAAATAAGAGCTTACCAATGAAGGCTTGATTCTTCGCTGGATCTTCCGGGTGGATATTTGATTGCTTCAGACGGCGTAAGAAATTTTCATCCACTTCTTGTAAGTGCGGGGCAAAAATTTTATCTAAGTAGTGCAAGCGCCATTTTCGCCGCTTCAACCGCCGCCGCGTTGTCCGGAAGGTTCGACGTTCTGCAGCCGTCTTCCCTTCTTCAAACAACCGCACCCCGATTGCCGTCTTCCCCTTGATACGCATCAGTTTAAATTGGCTATCCGTTACCGCCCAGCCAATTGAGCTTGTCCCAATGTCCAAGCCAATGTGATACTCTTTCACGTAATCCACTCCTTAATATCGTAGTCAAGATAGATTATAGCAAACGCAATCGCTTTCAGTAGTTATTTTGATAAATTTGAACGAAGGATCAGCGACTATTTCGCGACCTCTTTTTGCGTTTGCCGACTAACTCCATAGTATCCCACCCCTCGGACATATTCTGTCGCCCGCCCAAAAATCCCTCCTAATTCCAAATTTTCTCCTCTTCCCACCCAAAAACCCCAGCCCTCGGTTTCCCGAACGGCTGGGGTTTTCTAATTCTATTTAATTGGCGGAGCGAACGTCACGGAACCAGTAGATCAATGACGTGTCCCAGTGGACCGTTCCCTGGTCGTCCATCGGGTACGGCGCCATCCGGTAGTACGGGACGTGGGCGATGTCAACGTCTTGGCCCACGGCGGTTTGGTTCTTGATCACGAACTGGTAGGTACCGGCTGGCACGTTCCCTTGGTAATCGTACTCGTCGGCGTGGCGCTTGAAGACGTATTCGTCACCAGTTTTTAGTTCTACCAGGGTCACCGTAACGTGTGACTTGGCGTGGATCTGCACGGAGACGTCACTGGCTGCCCCGTTGATCTTGACGACCTGGCTGATTTGCTTGCCCGGCGCCAGGTCAACCGGCTTGGCCCCGTACTGGGTCGATAGCTGGGAGCGTTGGGCGGCCACCGTAACGGTTTGGCCGCTGGAGTTAACGCCGAGGTTGGTCATCGCCCCGACCAGGACCGCCACCGTACCGAGGGCAAAGACGGACCCGACTTGCTTAGGCGTGATCGGTTGGTCGTCAGCGGCCGGCAGGAGGGTCACCAACAGCCAGCTCAGCGGCACCAGCACCTCGCCGTAGCGCTCTTCGACTTCCCACAGCAAGACGTGGAAGGCCAAATAGCCCAGCGCCGTTAGGATCACCAGCAGGGCAACTTGTCCGTTGGCCGAGGCCAGGGTCATCTTGGTCGCCAAGAGCCGCTTAATCACGAAGCCAAACAACAGGCAGGTCGCCAGTTGGTAGGAAATTGCCACGAGCCCGGTGAAGACCGGGGCGGCCTTGAGGTAGCTCCGCGGTGCCTCTTGCATCCCGCCGTTATACCAGTGGAAGATGTTGCCGGCGTTGGTTAGCACCATCAGCTTGGCTAGCCAGAGCTTGATTAAACCGACGTTTTGCTTGGCCAGACGCTGTTTAATCACCTGGAGGTTGTGGGCGTTGCGGGCCGCCTTGGTCTTGAGCTTAACGTTGGCCACGGCGTCCTTGGTGTTGTAGACCCCGTTGCTCTTCTCGTTAAGCCCCATCGCCACCCACTGGGTCAGCGGGAACTCGTAGTCGGTCTGGCGGGTGAAGTGGACCGCCTTGTCCAGGGTGCTGGAGAGCGGAAAGGACAGGGCGACGCCGAGCGTAATTAAGAGCATTGGCACTAGTAGTTGGCTTTGTTTAAAGCGGTGGCGCCCCCATAAAATCAGGGCTGTCAACAGCATCGCCGGGATAATCACGATCATGTTGGCCTTGGTTAACTGACCCAGCATGGCCAGGAGCACCAAGAGGGCCCCACTAAGGCTCTTTTGCCACCAATTACGGCGCCGCCACAAGACCAGCGTCCGCAACAAATACAAGAGGACGAACATCACCGGCAGGTCGGTGTAAAAGACCTGCAGGTAGTAGGTGTAGGCAAAGGGGGTCAGGACCCCGAAGGCTAAGATGCCCAAGACGAGGTGCTTTTTCTTGCTGACCCGCCAGGCGGTGTCGATGCCGAGCAGGACCATCCCGTCCAGCATCAGCATCGACAAGAGGTGGACGCCGCGGTTGACGCCCATCCCCATTTCCATCGTCAGCTTGAGCCAGCGCGACAGGAGGTAGGCGATCGGCACATTTTGCGGGTAGCGCCAGAAGTAGGTAATCTTCCAGCTGGTGTGGCCGACCGCCATCCGGGTCGCCTGGTCGAGGACCCGGAGCGGGTCGTGGTAAACCGTCACTGGCAACCACTTTAAGACCGCCATCTGCAAGAGCACCATTACCGCCATGCCGACCCCAACGAGCAGGGTGACTTGGCGGTTGGTCACCCGGTCAATTACGGGGGCTAGCTTAGGCAGGCCCCACCAGCCCAGTAGGGTTAGCGGCACCAAGATTAGGGAGGTGACCCAGTTTTGCGAGAAGGTAAAGTTAGACACCAGGCCCCCCACCAGGCAGGCAACCAGGATCCAGGCCAGCCCGCGGCTCACTCGCCGGGCCCCGGTCACCGGTCCCACCCCGGTTTCGTCATCAATCGCTTGTGCATTTTATCAACTCCACTTTCAATTTTCAGCAATATTATAAGGGTGCAGCGCATGCTTTGACCATAAATAATTATAGCTTAGTTCAAAGTTAAGAATGCACTATGTTTTCTGACTGATCCCCGCTATAATGGAGGGGTAATAGTTGCTAGGGGTGTCGGACCACCGACTGAGACGCCAATTGGCGGACCCTTTGAACCTGGGAGTTTGGACTCGCGGAGGGAAGCAACGGTCGGCGAAATGGGCCACCGGGATTCCCCCCGGTGGCCTTTTCTTTTGTCGCTAACGTGCTCACCAACCGCAGGCCTAGTGTCTAAGTACGGGCAAAGAACACCGCCAAGGCGCTAACCATTTTCCCTAGCTTAGTCATACGGCCTGCTAAATTGGTTGGTGACCACTCACTTAAATTAAGGAGAAAAGCATGCAAAACGCAATCGCAACCATCAAGGGAACCAACCCGATCGTCTTGACCGTCGCCAATAACGTTACCCCCGCCGACGTCGCCAACGGTCTCAACGCCCTGGGCGCCTCGCCGATGATGTCGCAAACGCCGGAGGAAGCCGACGACATGGTCAACATCGCCCAAGCCGCCGCCATCAACCTGGGAACGCTCAACCCCCACCAGCGCGGCGAAATGGAGGCGGTAATGGAAGCGGCCAAGAAGTACCACAAGCCGACCGTCTTGGACCCGGTCGCTTGCGGCGCCACCATGTACCGGCTCCGGGTGGTCACCGAACTGCTCCACCAGTACCACTTCACCGTCATCCGCGGCAACGCCGGTGAAATCGCCACCTTAGCCGGGGTCGAATGGCAAAGCCACGGGATTGACGCCGGCGAGGGCAACGCCGACCTCGAGAAGGTGGCCCGGCTGGCGGCCAAAAAGCTCGGCTCGGTGATCGTCTTATCCGGCGAAGTCGACATCGTCACTGACGGCACCCGCCTGGCCCGCTTGCCGTACGGTTCCCCGGCCTTTAAGACCCACGTTGGGACCGGCGACATGCTTTCGAGTTTGATCGGCGCCTTCTTGGCCACTAACGACGACGCCTTTGACGCGGCCGTTGACGCCGTGACCACCTTCACCCTCTGCGGCCAAGCCGTCGAAGACCAGCGACCGGGCAACTGGTACCCGGGACTGTTAAACAACCTCGACGCCGTCACCGATCAGCAGCTCGCCTCTTGGCAATAAGCATTTGGAAAGGAAGCTTAAAATGACTAACGAATTTCCCCAGGCCCTGACGATCGCCGGCTCCGATTCCGGGGGTGGCGCCGGCATGCAAGCCGACCTAAAGACGATTCAGATGCGCCACGTCTTCGCGACGACGGTGGTGGTGGCGGTGACCGCCCAAAATACCCTCGGTGTCCAGGACGCCCTCGCTTTGCCGACTGAAATAATCGACGCCCAGTTCGCCTCTTTGGCTGACGACTTCAAGATTCGGGCGGCTAAAACGGGCATGCTGGCCGACGTACCCACCGTTCAGGCGGTCGTGCGCAACTTAAAGCAGTACGACTTTGGCCCCCTGACCGTCGACCCGGTCATGATAGCTAAGGGCGGCGCCAAGCTATTGGCCGACGAGGCGATTACCACCGTCAAAGAGGAACTCTTGCCGCTGGCGACCTTGGTCACCCCCAACCTGCCAGAAGCCGAGGCCCTAACCGGGTTAAAGGCGGAGCGCCCCGCTGATATGGTTAAAATCGGCCAGGCCCTGCAAAAGCTGGGTCCCAAAAACGTCCTGGTCAAGGGTGGCCACCTTGGCGGCGACCAAGCGGCCAGCGACTTCGTCTTGATGGAGGACGGCACCAGCTTTTGGATGACCTCACCACGGATCGACACCGTTCAAACTCACGGGACCGGCGACACGATTTCGGCCTGCATCACGGCCGAACTAGCCAAGGGCGTCGGGTTAGAACAGGCGATCCGGACCGCTAAAGGTTACGTAGAAGCGACGATTCGCGACACGATCCAGGTTGGCCACGGCCACGGCCCACTGAATCACTGGGCATTATAGAGAGTGGCAAATAACCTAACCAGCAGGCCGTATGACTAAGCTAGACCGGAGGTTGGTGCGCTTACGCACCGTTCTGCGGTCGTACTTAGGCACTAGGGCTGCGGTTATTTGCCACGTTTTCTGTCTAACATTTGAAAACTAGCCAATAGCTAGGGAGAAAAGCCATGTTATTTAAAAATGAAATGCTGCGCTGCTACCTGATCGGCGGCAGCCAAGACACCCACCACGACCCGGATGAGTTTTTGACCAAGGTCGAAGCAGCGATGCAAGCCGGGATCACCGCCTTTCAGTACCGCGAAAAAGGGACCAGCACCCTTTCAAAGGCGGAAACCCTGGCGCTGGGTCAGCAAGTCCGGGAGCTGGCGACCAAGTACGGCGTACCGCTCTTTGTCGACGACGACCTAGAGCTGGCGGCCGCCATCAAGGCAGACGGCATCCACGTCGGCCAAAAGGACCAGCGGATCGAAGAGGTCTTAGCTGCGGTCGGTGACCAGCTAATGGTCGGCTACTCCTGCAACACGGCGGCCCAAGTCGCCCACGCCAACCAGCTGAACGTCGATTACATCGGCACCGGCCCGGTCTTCCCGACGATTTCTAAGGACGACGCCGGCAGCGCCCTGGGTGTGGACGGTCTCGCCGACTTCGTTGAACAATCCACCCACCCGGTCGTCGCGATCGGCGGCATTAGCCTGGACAACGCCGGCACCACTTTGACCAGTGGCTGCGCCGGGTTGTCGATGATCTCGATGGTACTGGGGGCAGATGACGTCGCCGGCACCGTGAAGAAGATTTTGGAACTGTATTAAACAGCAAAAGGCTCCCGGCCGTTCTGGTGAACGACTGGGAGCCTTTATTCATTAGCTTTGGTTAGTTGGCCGCTTCTTGACCGGCCCAGTGGTTGATCGGGCCAAACTGGTGGCCGACCTCAATTTCGTTGGCGATCGCCTCGTGGACGACCTTCTTGGCCAGGCGCACCCCGGCTTCAACCGAGTGTCCCTTGGCCAGTTCGGCGGCGATAATCGCCGAGAAGGTGTCGCCGGTCCCGTTGACCCGGTCGGTGGGTACGTACTCTTCTTCCAGCCAGAAGGTCTTGCCGTCCGCTAGTGACACGAAGTCACGGACCGGGGTCGTTTGCCCCTCGATGTGTTGGCCCTTAATGACGACGTTCTTGGCGCCCAGGGCGTGGAGCTTGGCGGCC
Source organism: Limosilactobacillus fermentum (assembly GCF_013394085.1). NCBI lineage: Bacteria > Bacillati > Bacillota > Bacilli > Lactobacillales > Lactobacillaceae > Limosilactobacillus > Limosilactobacillus fermentum. The sequence goes on along the minus strand of NZ_CP040910.1, from coordinate 865,068 downwards.
GCTTCTTGGACCTGATCGTCATCCTTTAATTCCAACTCGGTCAGCTTTTGGGCCTCGTAGAAGTTGGGCGTGATGACGGTGGCCAGCGGGATAATCCGCTCGCGGAAGAGCTCGTAGGCCGATTGTTCCAGGAGCATCACCCCGTGCTTGGTAATGATGACCGGGTCGACCACCAGCGGGCCGAACTTAGCTTCGTCATAAGAATCGGCGACGGCGTTGATCACGTCATCGTTGGCTAACATCCCGGTCTTGGCCGCCTTGATGGCAAAGTCGTCGGCGAGGACCTTAAACTGTTCCTTAATGAAGCTGGTCGGCATGATTTGTTGCTGGGTGATCCCGTAGGAATTCCCCGACACGGCGGCGGTCAGCAGCCCTTGGCCGTAAACCCCGTCGATAAAGAATGCGTGCAGGTCGGCCGGCATCCCGGCACTGCCGTCGGAATCGTGCCCGGCGATGGTTAAAGCTTGAACGTATTGTGTCATATTAAGCCTCCGGATCAAATTCTCTTCTCAAAATTTTCGTCTGGATCGTGGACAAAGCGGCGGTAAATCGCCAGTCCCACCGTCAGCAAGACAATCGCCACCACTTCGACCATCGTTTCGATGCCGTTGGAGTTGCTAGCGGCCAAGAGGTGCCGCAAGAGGGCGGTTAACCCCAGCCCCATCAGCATCGTAATTGAGATGTGGCCGTGGTTGCGCAGGGCTTCGATCACCATCACGATGAACTCGAAGATGATGAAAAAGGAGGTTACTTCGTTCAAGAAGTCGTAAAAGCCGGGGTCGGAAACCGGGGCGAGCGCCAACTTGACGACCGCCAACAATTCCATCCCCAGTTGGACGATCAACGCCAACCCCAGGAGCCCGACGGCCACTAACGCTACCAGTTCGAGCAAGTGGGCAATCTTTTGAAACCATTCTTGACTTGACACCTCAATCACCATTCCTTTCTAGTGGCTACATTATAACATTGAACCGGAACGAAAATGGATCATTTTCCGCTTTCTGTTCGTTTTTCTTCCGGGCGCTTTTTTATGAAAACGGTGTCTCACCCTTCTTTTTGAGCAATAACCGATCAGCAAACCACAGCCAGAGCAAACTGATCACAAACAGCGGCAAGAAGATCAGTAGCAAGGACCCCCAGTTAGTGGCCGCGGAGCCCCCGGTCGCAATCGTCGGCTGAAAGTCGATCAAGGAGTGAAGCAAGATCCCGACCCATAACCCGTTGGTCAGAATGCGAATGAAGGATAAGGCGAGCCCTAAGATAAGGGCGTAAAAGACTTGTTGCATGGTGGCGTCGACGCTTTGGAAGGTTAAGTTCGATAGGTGTAAGAGCCCCAAAAACAGCCCACCAGTCGTCATCCGAATAGCGGGCTACTTTCTACTTTCTAGATATTGAACTTACATACCACCCGTCGAGAAGGTTGGTCGCACTCACCCATAACGTACTCCCCAGCCGTAGGCCTAGTGGCTAAGTCTGGCCACAGAACACCGTCGAGGGCGCTAACCCGTGCCCTATCCTTACCCCACAGCCTGCTTTATGGTTGGGTCGCACTCACTTTTTCCAATTATCCTCAATAAACTGCTTACGCCCACCAGCCTTCTCTAGCTTCATCCGTTCCGGGTCCTTCTTGTAAAAGTCCTGGTGGTAATTCTCGGCCACGTAGAAGGGCTTTGCGTCTTCAATCGTGGTCACGATCGGGTCAGTGAAGCGGCCGCTGTTGGCTAGGGCATCCTTGGAGGCCTGGGCGATGGCGCGCTGTTCTTCATCCTTGACGAAGATCACCGGCCGGTAGTTATCGCCGCGGTCTTGGAACTGGCCAAAGGCGTCGGTCGGGTCGGTTTGTTGCCAGTAGATTTCCACCAGGTCCGCATAAGAAACCACGCTGGGGTCAAAGGTGATCCGGACCGCCTCGGTGTGCCCGGTTCCCCCGGCCTTAACCTGCTCGTAAGTGGGGTTAACCACGTGGCCGCCGGTGTAGCCCGATTCGACCTTTTTAATTCCCGGGTAGGTGTCGAAGGGTTGGACCATGCACCAAAAACACCCGCCGGCAAAAATTGCTGTTTCACTCGCCATGTTTCTTCCTCCTTAGTTCTTACCGAATTGTGGCCAGGCCGCGATTTGCGAACCCTTGTAAGTCTTATCGATGACCTTCTTAGTGGCCTCGGTTTGGTAGGCCGCCACGATCTTCTTGTAGGTGGCGTTATCCTTGTTCTTTTCCTGGGTCGCGATGATGTTAACGTACGGCTTGGTTGACTTGTTGACCGGTTCCAGGTAAATCGCATCCTTCTTCGGGGTTAGGTTAGCCGCTTCGGCGTAGTTCCCGTTGATGATCGAAGCGTCGACCGAATCCAAAGCCCGGGCCGCCGTGGCTGGGTCGACCTCTTTAAACTTAAAGTTATGCGGGTTGGAAGTGATGTCGTTTAACGACGGCTTGATGCCGCTGTCTTTTTTGACCTTGATTAAGCCCGCCGATTGCAAGAGGTTGAGCCCGCGCCCGAGGGTGGTTGGCTCGTTTGGAATCGCAATCGTCGCCCCGTCTGGTAAGTCCTTAATCGACTTGTAATTCTTGGAGTACAGGCCCAGCGGTGAGATCACGGTGTTCCCAATCGATACCAGGTGAGCGTTTTCCTTCTTGTTGTAGGACTCAAAGTAGTAGCGGGTCAGGCAGGAGTGCAGATCGATCTTGCCATCCTTTAGGGCGACGTCTGGTTGGACGTAGTCGTTAAAGATCACAAACTTAAGGGTGATTCCGTCTTTTTTCAACCGGCTGGCCACGTTCTTCCAAACCGGCAGTGAGTCGGTCCCCACCAGGCCAACCTTGACCGTCTTGTGACTAGTGCTGGCCAGGCGCTGGTGCACTAAGCCGCCAATCCCCCCGAGCACGACTAACAGGGCTAAGACTAGCCACAACCATTTGCGATAACGTTTTTGCATAAGATATCCTCCTCGAAAAGTCCAAAAGAAAACGTCCCATGAGGCATTACTACCTCATGGGACGTTGATCAACGTGTTACCACCCATTTTCGGTCCCCGCGGGGACCCTCAACCGGCTCCAACAAGCCGTAACGGTGATAACGGGCGTTAACCCGGTCGGGGCTCACCACTGGCTCACCCCGGCATTGCACAAAGACCATCTTCAACCGTTCAGGGAGTTCAGCTTTCACCAAGCGCTGACTCTCTGGGCACCCCTCCCGGTTTACTCATCTTTCTAACTTTTCTTTAATTTGATTTTAAAGGTATCATACTGAACCCAGCCTAACCTGTCAAGCTGAAATTTAATAAGTTATGGATGGCTAACAATCGAGACTGGGAAAATTCTGCTTTACCCAGCTGCTCGTTGTTTTCCCGAATATTAGACAGATAACGTGGCAAATAACCGCAGGTCTAGTGTCTAAGTACGGACGAAGAACGATGCGTACCGCATCAACCATTCGTCCTAGCTTAGTCAATACGACCTGCCGAGGAGGTTATTTGCCACTCACTCCTTTCCAGTGCTGATCGATAAACTTCTGGCGGCCGCCGGCTTCTTCGATCATCATCCGGAAGGGATCCTTTTTATAGAAGTCCTGGTGGTATTCTTCGGCCGGATAGAATGGTTGGGCCGGTTCAATCGTGGTGACGATCGGTTGGTCAAAGCGCCCGCTGTCCTGGAGTTTTTGCTTCGAAGCTTCGGCGATCCCCTTTTCTTCTTCGGTTTGGTAATAAATCACCGGCCGGTAGTTGTCGCCGCGGTCCTGGAACTGGCCAAAGGCGTCGGTCGGGTCGGTCTGTTGCCAATAAATCTCTACCAAATCGGCGTAGGAAACCTTACTGGGGTCGTAGGTAATTTGGACCGCCTCGGTGTGCCCAGTTCCCCCGGCGCAGACCTGCTCGTAGGTCGGGTTAGCCACGTGGCCGCCGGTGTAGCCGGACACGACCCTTTCGATTCCCGGGTAGGTGTCAAAGGGTTGGACCATGCACCAAAAACACCCGCCGGCAAAGGTCGCCGTCTTAAGTTCTGCCGTCATCTGATCAGATCCTTTCTGCTTGTCCTTGCCCCTAAGGTTACCACGTTTAGTTAGTTTTGCCCGCCAACTTGCTCACCACCACCCCAATTGGTCAGGGCGTTGCGACCATTAAGCAAAGCCCGGTCAATCCATGTATAATGGACAAGTTAGAACATTAGAAACGAGGAATGAATTATGATTGGAATTTGGGCCAACGTCGCCGCAATAATCGTCGGGACCGTGATCGGCTGGGTCTTTAAAAAGGTGCTGACCGACAAGTACGTGGCCACCTTCTGGACCGCTTTAGGGCTGGCCGCCCTCGGGGTCGGGGCGCAAACCGTCGTCGCCAACCTGCCCAAGAGCCACTACCCGGTCCTGTTTATCATTTCGCTAGCGATCGGGCTGCCGGTCGGGACCTGGCTCAAGCTCGACGACCGGGCCAACGCTTGGATCGACCGGGCCTTCCACACCGCACTAGGGGAAGCGGTGGCGACCGCCAGTTTCCTGGATTGCATCGGCGCCCTGGCGATCCTCGGGCCGGTTAACGCCGCCACCACTGGCAACCAAACCTTCTTGTACACCAACGCCATGCTGACCCTGGTCTGCGCGATCGTCTTTGGGGCCGGCTTTGGGCTGGGGATGATCCTCGAAGTACCGGTGCTCTTCATCTGGTTTACCGCCATCTACTTGGTCGCCAAGTTTTTGTCGGCCTCCTTTTTCTCGCCGGCTTTGATCACCGAAATGTCGATCGTCGGCGGCCTCTTGATCGTGGCGGCCTCCTTTTCCTTGCTCAAGATCCGCGAGTTTAAGAGCATCGACATGCTGCCGGCCCTCTTAGTGCCGCTGCTCTTCTTCATTGGCCTGGCCATCTTTTAGGTGACCGCCATGGCAACGGTCATTACTAGCATCCTCACCTTCATCTCGACCGGGATGGACTACCTAATGGTGCTGTTAATCTTGTTTCACCGCTACCGGACGCCCCGCCAGCGGCTAGCGATCATCTGCGCTGACTACGCCGGCACCAGCATTTTAGTCGGGCTCGCCCTGGTCGCCGCTTTGATTTTACGCCGGGCCCCTGACCAGTGGTTACTCGGCTTCTTGGGCCTGGTCCCCTTAGCCATTGGGTGCCACCTGTTGACCCACCAAGAAAGCATGGCCACCCCCGCCAACCGGGTTTCCGCCAACCACCTCTTTTTGACCGTCACCTTCATCACGGTCGCCTCCTGTGGTGCCGACAACCTGGGGGTCTACATCCCCTACTTCGCCACCCGCACCTCCCCCGAACTGGTAATCGTGCTAGTTACCTTTGCCGTCATGGTCGCCGTCTTTTGCCTCTTGGCCACCATCATCACCCACCTACCGGCCGTCCGGGCACTCCTGGACCGCTACGGGACCCTGTTAGCCGGGGTGATCTACCTTGGCTTAGGGATCCTGATTTTGGTTGAAAACGGCACCGCCCTTCATTTATGGCACTTAATTCACCACTAATCGCAACAGAAAAGCCCCGGTGTGACTTCCGTAATCACACCGGGGCTTTATTTCGTAAGCGGTAGCGTCAACCACCACTGACTAAAGTCAGTGGCTTGTGAGCAAGCACCCTTCTGATGAGTGTTTGAATCACAATTTGCATAGATACACCACTGCGAACAGTTCTACGAACCGTTTCGTCTTACACGGCAATTACCAATGCCTTTAGCGTCCCCAGGTTGCCATAGGGACGAGCCAAATTAGGCTAATTTAATAATTCCTTTAGTTAGAATATTCTGCGCAGCGTTATGGTCACGAACGTGGTGAGCATGGCACTTTGGGCATGTCCATTCTCGGTCTGCAAGTGTGAGTTTTTCGGTCCCTGCTGTGCCCATCACAAAACCACATTCATGGCAAGCCTGCGTAGTATTCTTAGGATTCACCGTAAGGAATTGGCGATGGTAGAGTTCTGCTTTATAAGCCAACATTCCTAAGAAAGTCCGCCAACCTACGTCCGCAATACTCATCGCTAAAGCATGATTCTTCAGCATATTTTTACTCCGCAATTCCTCTGCGGCTACGAAATCGTGGTTCTTGATTAGTGTAGTCGAGACATTGTGGAGAAAGTCACGTCGACGTTCAAAGACTTGGGCGTGTAATTTAGCCACCAACAAGCGTTGCTTTTGGTAGTTCTTACTAGTCCGTAATGGTCGATGTTCTTGTTTGGCCCGACGAGCCCGTCGCGATAAGATGCGCTGTGCTTTGGCTAAGCGACCCTTAATTATGCGGTAATAGCGTGGATTAGCCACAGTATCGCCATTACTAGTAGTTAAGAAGTTTTCAGTATTAAGATCAATCCCAATCTGCTTGCCTGTATTTTGCGGCCAATTGACAAAGGGAGTATCCGACGCTAACTGCATTGAGAGAAAGAAACGACCGCTAGCGTCCTTTACGATGGTTACCGTTCCAATACGGGTTTCAGCACTGCGAGCTAAGACTCGTTGATGGGAACCTTTAACACGGAGCCGACCTAATTTAGGCACTATAACATGCTTACTATCTTCAAAATGTACAGTTCCGTTAGTTAAGTATGCTGCCTTCTGTTTCAAATACTGGCAGTTAGTTTGATAACGCCAAACGTAACTTTTCCGGTGAAACTTAGGCACACCTGCGGTATGAACTTTGCGAAAAGCATTCCAAGCTTTATGGTAGTTTTGAATGGCATTGGCTTTAGTCAAGCTATCGATCCTTTTATCTTCTAAGAACTGGAAATGATTAGACATTTGTTTAGCGCTTTGGCGAAGCTCCAGTTGCTCAATCCGGTTCTGAATGGTATCAATCGGGAGTTTAACCTGTTTTAGCCGCCAAAGTTCCTTGTTAATAGCGACCATTTCGTTATAGATGAATCGACTAGCATCACTATTGATCTTGATAATTTTCTTTTGCCTGTCGCTTGGATAAATCCGCACCTTGAGTCCGTAATGATATTTCATCTGCGCCATTGACTTCATTTATTTTCACCTCCTTCACTGATATAGTGTTATTATACCACATGTCAATGGCAATAATAATTAAGGAGCGTGGCAATCATGCCGAAGGACAAAATCGAAGATGCCATTTATACACGGCGTTATATTTATAACTTTCACTACCATTTGATTTGGGTAACCAAGTATCGTAATCCAACTTTTACTAGTGAAGCGTTAGTGAATGAAATGAAAGAAATCCTTACAACGGTTGCGGCAGATAACGAAATCGTGATTGAGCACATGGAAGTAATGCCTGACCACGTCCATGTGTTGATTAGTTTTCCACCTAGTAAAGCACCAACTAGCGCTATCAAAGCCCTCAAGGGACGCAGTGCCTTCATTTTCCTCAAGCGACACCCGGAAATCCGCCAGTCGCAGTATTGGGGTGGCCACCTCTGGTCCCCTAGCTATTACATGAGTACTTTAGGGAATATGAGCAAGGAGGTCGTTGAGCAATATATCAATAATCAAAAGTACAATGAAATAAAAAAACGCCCTAAAGGACGTAAGTAGAAGCCTATCCATCCCATGACTAAAGTCACGGGATTCCGGCCAATATTTATTAAAACAGTGGCCAGTAATTCGGCGACGGCCAATTCGTTGCCGTCGTCCGAATCAATCCGGATCAGACTTTTTAGTAGTTCAATCTTTTCTTGTCGCTGCATGGCGCATCCCCCCATCAAAAAACCCCGGTGCCAGAACGAATCTGCCCACCGGGGTGAAAGCTTGCGTCCTCATCTCGTAAACCTAGGTTAGCAAACCCAAATGAGAAAAACAAGCGTGTCTTTAATTTATTTTTAATTTAACGTTGACCGCGATCGGTCTTGTCCTTTAATAAGGGGACATACTTGGCCAAGACGGCCACCAAGGCGTCGACTTCTGCCGGCGTGTTGTAAATGCCAAAGGAGAAGCGGAGGGTTTCCCAAACCCGCGGACTCTCGGCGCCAAACATCGCCACTAACACGTGGGAAGGATCCAGGGACCCGGACGTGCAAGCCGACCCGGCGGCCCCGATGATCCCTTCCAAGTCGAGGTTGGTTAAGAGGGCGTCGTTAGGCACCCCCTTAAACCACAGCGATAAAACTTGGGGCGCTGCGCCTTCATCCAAACTCCCGTTGACTTCAAAGTCGATCCCAGCGTCTTTTAACCCATCCACCAGCTGGTGCTTTAGGGCCACGTAGGTTGCGCGGTGCTCGGCCATCTTCTCTTGGTGCAGTTCGACAGCCCGGGCAAAGCCGGCCACCGCTGGTACGTTTTCGGTCCCGGCCCGGCGCTTTAACTCCTGGTCGCCGCCGCGCACAAAGGACGGGAAGACGATCCCGCGGCGCCGGTACAAGAAACCAACCATCTTTGGGCCGTTGAGCTTGTGGCCGGATACCGACATCAAGTCGATCTGGTCCGTTTGGACGTCCAACGGCAAGGTCCCGTATGCTTGAACGGCGTCGGTGTGGAACCAGGCGTTGGAATCGGCGACAATTTGGCCAATTTCGTGGATTGGCAAGTGGCTGCCGACCTCATTGTTGACGGTCATGATCGTGACTAGAATCGTGTCCTCGCGCAAGGCGGCCTTCAAGTCGGCTAAGCTAATCTGGCCCCGCTCGTCGACGGGCAGGTAGGTTACCTCAAAGCCCTCTTGTTCCAAGTCTTCTAGGGGCCGCAAGATCGCCTCGTGTTCAAAGGCGGTCGTAATAATGTGGCGCCCCTCACTTTGGCGGGCCTTGGCCACCTGCTTGACGACCGTGTTATCACTTTCGGTGCCGCCACTGGTGATCACAATTTCATCGTCGAACTGGGCGTTAATCGACCGGGCCAGGAGGTGGCGTGAATCTTCCAGCATCTGTTTAGCCTGACGCCCGTAGTAGTTGGTCGTCGAGGCGTTCCCCCAAGTCGTCTCCAGCGCTTCGGTCATCGTTTCAATGACCTCCGGGGCCATCTTGGTGGTGCCGGCGTTATCAATGTAAATCCGCTTATCCAAAAAAATCGCTCCTCATTTTAAATATTGCTGGCCGAATTCTTAACCGTTCTAGTATACTACTTATTTTTAGATAGAGAAGGGGAAAGCCTTTATAAAGTGGTACAATACGAGGACAGTACAAACACACCGTGTGCAGTTGGTGCTTTTCTAGCCAACGAACCGGTTCGGGTGCCTTTAAGGTACCCTTTTTTTGTACCGACGAATTGTCAAATCAAGCGCAACTTTGTCCCGAAGAAAACTTCAAATGGACTCTTCCAGCCTAAGACCTTACGTGGTCGGTGATTTAAATCCCTGACAAACTTGTCGATATCTTGATCAGTTAGTTGGTCTAGGTCGGTTCCTTTGGGGAAATACTCACGGATAAGCCCGTTGGTATTCTCATTGGTTCCCCGTTGTTGGGGCGCATGGGGATCGGGAAAATAGACTGGAATGCTTAGTTCTTGGCTAACTTCACGGTATCCTGCGAATTCAGTTCCACGGTCCGGCGTAAGCGTCCGAACGCGTTTAGGCGTTACGGTATGCAGGAGGTCAATCATCGCTTGTGTGACGTTCTTGGCGTTTACTTTGAGAACGCGCTGAGATAATAAATACCGAGATTTACGGTCCACTAAGGTTACCAGGGCTGAACGCCCGGTTTTACCGCGAATTGTATCACCTTCCCAATGACCAAACCGGCTTCGATTCTCACATGAAACCGGGCGTTCATGAACGGAAGGGACGTCGTTAAATCGTCCTCGACGTTCCTTAATGGTTCCCTTGACCTTTCGGGTTTTACCACGGTGACGGAGCTTACGGGCAAAGCCACGAGCCCCGTGACTCTTACGTTTGATGCCTAAATTATCGCGTTCAATCCCACGATAAATGGTGTTATAACTGATACGCCATTCGCTGTTTTCGTGGGCTAAACGACCTGAAATCTGTTCCGGGGACCACTGACGTTGAACAATACAGTGAAGGATAAAATCCCGTAACTTCAAGTTAGTTAGAAGCCTAGGACGTCGGCTTTTTAGTCGACGTCCCTGATAGTTCTCTTGGGCCTTGACGGCTGAGTAAGCCTTACGACCGCCATTGCGTTTGATCTCGCGCGATACGGTGGCTTTAGAACACCCAACCCTCTGCGCAATAACTTGATAGGTGTCCTTCAAAGTGACGCCTAATAGTATGCATTCTCGGTCTTTTAAGGTAAGATGGTTGTACGAACTCATAGCCTAAGATCTCCTTTAGATGTTTGTTGTGGTGACTTCATTTTACAGGACTCAGGCTATGAGTTCTTTTTTATTTTCTTCTTACTTGTTGCACTTCAATTGTAAATTCGTCACCCACAAAGCTAAATATCCTGTCAATAAATTACCATCATGGTAGCCCATCAACAGGATTTAGTGTAGAGCCAGTTTTTTGGAATTTCCTGATCACAAAACGGCCGCCGGACCAACAGTCCAGCAGCCGTTTTTAATTTTTATAGCGGTAAATCCTTTTGGTTAAAGGCGAGGTTGCCCCCCGCAAAGCAAACGGCACCTAGCCCGCCTAAAATCGCCAGTTTTCCTTGCCAAGCATCTCCTTGGGCCATAACGTCTTTGTAATCAAACAGCGATACAATCGTCAGGTGTTGAACGTCATCCAACCCACTGACCCCGTAGTTGGCAAAAGAAGCAATCACGGCTAACAAGATGAAAGCTAAAATTAAGACCCCTCCGGTCCCCAGAGATAGCTTAGAGAGGTTAAACACCCCCGAGGCTAAAAACATGATTTCCGCAAAGGCAAAGGCAATTGCCAGGGCGCCGAAGTTTAATTCAACCAAAATTTTCTTTGCAAACCCCGCTTCTGCGTAATGGTTGACCAACAAACTGGTCACCGTCATCGAGCCAAAGGTCACCACCAACGCGCCAATAAAGTACAGCGTTTGGGTCAGCGTGACCGTTAGCCGGCGAACCGGCGCCGTCAACAGGTAGGCCATCGAGCCCCGGTCAACCTGGCCGGCCAGCAGCTTGTTGCCGACAATGATAATGAAAATGGCGCTCAAGGCTGGTACCAGCATCCCCTAAAACATCGGTCCTAGCAGGGCCCTAGTGGCGCTTTACCAAGGGGGTGTCGACCCCTTAATTGCCGACGTGATGATGCCCACCATGGACGGCTTCACAATGGTTAAGGAAATGCGGGCCGCCGGGTTTGAACAACCCGTTTTGATGCTGACGGCCAAAACCACAATCACCGATAAAACCACCGGCTTCACTAGTGGGGCCGACGATTACCTCACCAAACCCGTTGACCTAGCCGAACTCAAGCTCCGGGTGGCCGCCCTTTTGCGCCGGGCTAAGATTAACAGTGCCCGCCAGATTACAATCGGTCAGACCATTCTTAACGAAGAGAATTTTACTTTGACCATCAATGGCCACTTCACCACCCTAGCCAAAAAGGAGTTTTTGCTTCTCTTCACCTTGCTTTCCTACCCCAATAAAATTTTCACCCAGGCCCAGTTACTCGACCAGATCTGGGGAATTGATTCGGACTCAACGGAAGACACCGTCAAAACCCACGTCTCAAAGGTTCGCAAGTTACTTAAGGATAGTAACGACGTGAAAATCACCACCATCCGTGGCCTCGGCTACAAGGGAGAAATTTGTCATGACTAAAAATCCCTTTACCCGGGTCCTCACCTGGCTAGTTGTTTTGATCGCTTTTTTGATCGTGATGGGAACCCTGGCCTTTGACTTTGCTTTAATGCTGACCTTTCCCCACCTGGCCCGCAATTTCGACCCGCTTAACCCAGTGCTGGCCCTGGGCCCCACCGTGGTTATCTTAACGGTGGTCTTAGCCCTAACCTTTTCTTGGCTCAACAAAAAAATCACCTACTTAACAAAGGGTATTGACCAAGTGGCCGCCGGAAATTTTGCTACCCACCTCGATGAGCAAAAGAGTGGTCCCCTGTCAGCCAGCTACCAGAACTTCAACCAAATGACTGACCAACTCGCTAAAACCGCCACTTTGCGCGACGACTTTATCAACCAGTTCTCCCACGAATTTCGCACCCCGATCGCCTCAATCCAGGGGTTTGCCGACCTAATGCAAGAACGGGAGCTACCAAAAAAAGAGCGGCAAGCCTACCTGGCTTTGATTAGTAAGGAGGCCCATCGTTTAACGAACCTGTCTACCAACGTACTGACCCTAACCACGTTAGAGAGTCAAACCATTTTAAACAACCAGACTTCGTTTGACCTAACTGAGCAAGTTCGTCAGACTGTCATCCTCCTGTGGCCCCAATTAAAAGAACACAAGCTTAACGTTGACCTAACGCTTGCTCCGGCAACCGCATTTGGGAACGCTGACCTGTTGAACCAGGTCTGGGTCAACCTAATCAATAATGCCATCAAATTCACACCAGACGGGGGGCACCTAACGATTAAAATCGAGCGCCACGACGATCAGATAGCCGTGTCCGTTAACAACGACGGTCCCCTGATCTCACCCACTGACCAGGACCATCTGTTTGAAAAATTTTACCAAGCCGATAATCGTTCCAACGTCGGCAGGCTTGGGCTTGGCCTCGCCATTGCCAGCCGAATTATTGCTCTCCATCAGGGACACATCACCGTGGTTTCGAATCCTGCTGACCATACCACCTTCACCGTCTACCTACCTAGCAAAGGGTCAGCCAAGTAGTTAGAAGAACCTTTTTAATTGTAATATAATTAAAATAGTTAAATATTATGAGGGATTTTAATGGCAACTACGCTCGTCTTGTACTTTTCAGCATCAGGCACCACCAAACGGATGGCCCAAACGATTGCCAACTTAACCGGGGCCGACCTTCACGAAATCAAGGCCCAAGACCCATACACCCAAGCGGACCTGGACTGGCATGCCCCTCAGTCACGGACCTCAATTGAGCAACACGAACACCAGGGGCACGTCGCCTGCGTCAACGACTTTCCGGCCCTTGATCAATACGACACGATCATCATCGGCCACCCAATTTGGTGGGGAATTCCGCCCCGTTTGATTGCTAACGCCATTGACCAACTTCCTTTAGATGGCAAAACGCTGGCCACCTTTGCCACCTCGGGGGGCTCCGGTTATCAGCGCAGTCAAAGATATATCCAACGCGTCGTTGATCAAACCCACCACCAGGTGACGATCATCCCCGGCACTGTGTTGAGCAACCAGCGCCAGGCGAAGCAGTGGCTGACCAAGGCGAACTTAATTTAGTTGGTAGCAGGAGCGGTTATTTCTAAGGGCGCCGCTCGTTTTCAGAAAAGCCCTTACCAAAAAATCCTTTACAAGTGAACCGTTTCCCAGCATAATGTAGTCAATTAAATAAATAATTTCTTCGGGGCAGGGTGAAAATCCCGACCGACGGTGACAAGCAATGCTTGAAGTCCGTGACCCGCAAATTTGCGGCTGAACCAGTGCGATTCTGGTACCGACAGTGAAAGTCTGGATGGGAGAAGAAAAGGCAGGGGGAAGTCCCCTGCCACCTTTTTGAACACGCTTTCAACCAGGGGTCCCGGAATTTTTCCGGGGCCCCTTTTAAATTTCCCGGGGAAATGGGAATGGCAACCTCCTCGGCGGGCCGAGGAGGTTGGTTCCCACTCACCTATGAAAGGAAGTCATTACCTTGAGTTCAGACGAACAGTTCATGCAACTGGCGCTCGCTGAAGCGGCCAAGGGCGGGAGCGCCACCTGGAAGAACCCCCAGGTCGGCGCCGTGATAGTCAAAGACGGCCAGCTGCTGGCGACGGGCTACCACCACCAGTATGGTCAGGCCCACGCCGAGCGCGACGCCATCAGTAAGCTTTCTAACGAACAGCTGGCCGGGGCCACGATTTACGTCACCCTGGAGCCCTGCTTTCACTACGGCAAGCAGCCTCCGTGTAGCCAGTTGTTAATTGACAGCCACTTTGCCCGGGTGGTTGTCGCCACGATTGACCCCCACCAAGTCGTTGGTGGCAAGGGAATCGCCCAGCTAAAGGCGGCCGGAATTGATGTGGAGGTCGGGCTCTTAAAGGACCAAGCCGAGGCCCTCAACCGCCACTACTTCTACTTTTACCGCCAGCAGCGGCCCTGGATCACGGCCAAGCAGGCCCTCTCCTTGGATGGCAAGGTTGCAGCCGCCCCGGGGCAAGCGACGGCGATCACTAACCAGGCCGCCCGCCGGCTGGTCCACCAGGAACGCGCTGACTACCACGCGATCGTGGTCGGCGCCGGCACCGTGCTTGCCGACGACCCACGCCTGCTGTGCGAGACGCCGCAACTCTTCCCCCCGGTCCGGGTAATCTTGGACCGGGCGGGGCGCCTGCTCGATTACCAGGACCGCTTTGTCTTCACCGATGCTTCCGCCCCAACCTGGTTAGTCACCACCAACCGGGCCGCCACGAAAGTCGACTGGCCCGCTCACGTGACCGTTAAACTGTTGCAAAACGGCGACTGGCCGGAGTTACTTGACTACTTTAAAGAAGCCGAGTTGCAAAGCCTCTACGTGGAGGGCGGTCCCGCGGTTTTGACCGAACTATTTCAAGCGGTCCCGGTCAACCAGTTAATCACCTACCTGGACCCCCAAATCATCGGCGACCAAGGCCTGGCCGGGGCCCAGTTCCCGGTCGGCACCGCTTTTACCCACCGCACCGTCACCCAACTCGGTGATGACATCCGGATTGACGAAAGGAATGACGAGTAATGTTCTCTGGCTTAGTAAACGGAACGGGCAAGCTCACCCAGATTGAGCAAACCGACCACACCATCCGCCTAACGATCGACCTCGACCCCGCCCTGCAAGAGGGAATGGAAGTTGGGGCGTCGTTAGCTGTCAACGGAACCTGCCTGACGGTCGAGACCGAACAACCCGGCCGCCTAACCGTCACCCTGATGCCGCAGACTTACAACCTGACCACCTTCAAGGACCTGCCAGTTGGTGCCCTGGTCAACTTGGAGCGCTCGCTAAAGATCGGCGACCGGCTGGAGGGCCACATCGTCACCGGCCACGTCGACCAAACGGCTCCGGTCATCAAACGGGAGGTTAACGAAAACGCAATTGAATTGACCTTTAAGCTCCCTGAAGAGTTGCGGGGTCAAGTCATTAGCCAGGGGAGCGTGGCGATCAACGGGGTCAGCTTGACGGTCATGAAGCAAGCAGACGACTGGTTCTCGGTCGGCCTGATCCCCCACACCCAGACCGTTACCAACCTGGATCAACTTAGGGTTGGCGACCTAGTCAACTTAGAAACCGACGTATTAGGCAAGTACGTTGCCGCACAGTTAGGAGGCATTTCAAATGGACGTTCATAAGATTCAAGCGGCCCTTACCCACCTTAAAAACGGGGGCCTGATCATCATGACCGACGACGAAGACCGCGAGGCAGAAGGTGACCTGTTAGGAATCGCCAGCCAGGTCACCCCGGCGACGGTCAACTTCATGACCAAGCACGCCCGCGGCCTGCTCTGTGCCCCGGTTAGCGAAGCGATCGCCAAGCAACTGGGCCTGGATTTAATGGTCCAAGACAACACCGAGCCCTACCACACCGCTTTTACGGTTTCCCTAGACCACAAGTCGACCAGCACCGGAATCTCGGCCTATGACCGGGCCGCCACCATCAAGGCCCTGGCCGACCCCACCAGCACCCACGACGACTTTTACTACCCCGGCCACATCTTCCCGCTGATCGCCAAGGAGAACGGCATCTTGGCCCGTAACGGCCACACCGAAGCCGCCGTCGACCTGGCCGAGTTGGCTGGTGAGCCTGGTGCCGGCTACATCTGCGAAATTCTCGACGCCGACGGCCACATGGCCCGGCGCCCGGTCTTAGAGAAGATGGCTGAGGAACTGCGGTTGCCGATCCTGACCGTCAAAGAACTGCAAGAGTACCGGCGTTCGGTGGTCAGCCAACCGGTCCTGCCGGTCCACCTGCCCAGCGCGTACGGCGACTTTACCCTACGCCACTTTGACGACGGCAACCTGGCCCTGATCAAGGGGGACCCGACCACGACTACCCCGTTGGTCCGGGTCCACTCCGAGTGCTTCACCGGCGACGTCTTGGGCTCCCTGCGGTGCGACTGCGGGCCCCAACTCCACGCCGCCATGGAGGCCATCGACCAGGCCGGCACCGGGATCCTGATCTACCTACGCCAAGAAGGGCGCGGGATCGGTTTGCCAAACAAGCTACGGGCCTACCGCCTGCAAGAAGAAGGCTTCGACACCGTGGAAGCCAACCACCAACTGGGCTTTGCCGCCGACGAACGGACCTACGAGGCCGCTAGCCACATCCTAAGGGCGCTCCACGTTTCAACCATCAAACTCCTGACCAACAACCCCGATAAGATCAGTCAACTGGAAGAAGCCGGAATCACGGTCGCAGCCCGGGTGCCGCTGGAAATGCCGGCGACCGCCTACGACCGCGCCTACCTCAAGACCAAGCAAGAAAAGATGCACCACCTACTCAAACTCACGGAGGAAGAACAACATGCCTAACCAATTCGAAGGAAACTTTACCACCACCCCCACCAAGAAGATCGCGATCGTCGTTGGTAAATTCAACGAATCCGTCACCCGCAACCTAGCCGACGGGGCGATCCGGACCCTAAAGCAATTCGGGATCAAGGACGACCAAATTGACCTCGTCTGGGTGCCAGGCGCCTTTGAAATCGCCTTTGCCGCCAAGAAACTGGTCGCCAGCGGCCGCTACGCCGGGGTGATGACCTTGGGCGCCGTGATCAAGGGCGAAACCGACCACTACGACCTGATCTGCCAGTCCACCACCAGCGCAATCATGAACTTAAATGCTCAGGGCACGATTCCGGTGACCTTCGGGATTTTGACCACCGACACGATCGAACAGGCGATGCAACGGGCCGGCTTAAAGGTCGGCAACGAGGGTTCGATGACTGCCCAATCGCTGCTGGAAATGATTAGCTTAAACGAACAACTAGGGTAACGAAAACCAAAGCAAAACCGGCCACTCCGCTTAAGTGCGAAGTGACCGGTTTTACTTTTGCTTTGGTGGCGAGCTGGCCGATGGACACCCGACAAATCTGCGAATTTGCGCAAGATAACGTGCTCCTCTAACTTGCGCAAATCTAAATATTTGTCCGGTCTTAGTTTGGAGTTTCTTGTTTTTCCGGCGGGAAGTTAAGCAAGGAAAGGTCTAATTGGTTAAGCACGTCTCGGATCGAATAAGTGGCCAGTTTAGCCAACGCCGCTCGCTGGACCTGGCCAAAAATTAGGTCCAACGCGTCGGGCATCCCCTCCCCGATCCGGCACTCCGTATTAGTTTCATTGTTGAAGTGCAATAAGTCCCCGCCATCAACGGCCTGGTAAATGGTCGCCAAATCTAATTCAGCGGGATCTTTAACTAACTGGGGACAAACGTGGCCGGGGACACTGTCCAAAATGTGGTGCCGCTTAAGCTGAGCCATAATTTGGCGGACCTGGGTCTGATTTTTATTTAGGGACTTGGCAATCGCCGCACTCGATAGGTCCCCGTCGCTGCCGCCCGCCGCAATAAAGACTACGATATGAATTGCATCGCTAAACCTGGTGGAATACTTCATTCTTTTCCCCCCTTCCTGCAAGTATCATCTTCTTATCTTACCGCGCTTTGCTCGGCCTGGCCATCAAACGCGCTAATTGGGCCAAGTTTGTTTTCAAATCCCCCTGGATCACGGCCGTGCGGGGTTGGAGGTTAAAGGGAACCGGGCCCGGCTTTTGGTTGAGCACCACGTAGTTCCACTCGCTAAACTGGCGGAGCAAGCTTTCCACAGGCTTTTTGACTAGTGGGTTCTGATCACCAACCCCCAGTTCCAAAACCGCCAGTGGTTGATCGGCATGCGCCCTGACCAACTTGTTTAACCCCGCCACCTGTTGGGAATCTAGTTGTGGCTTTGGCGCAAACATTAGCGGCGTTAGCACCTCCCCACAGGTCGTACACCGTGGCAAGTCTGCTTCGGTCAGCTCCCGTTCTTGTTCGAGTCCAACCATTAACCTGGCCGCCGCCCGTAGGTCAACGTGAGGGTGATCAGGGGTCTGACAACTTCCATACACCCAGTTGGCCTCGTTTTCGACCACGTGATCTAAACCGGCTAGGTTAAAATGATGTTCCGGATTCGTGGTCCAGATGTAATAAGGGCGCCCCTTGATAATCTGACGTAAGTTTTCCATCAACGGGCTGGTGTGGTAGTGGCTGGAGTAACGATTAATTATCCGGGCCCAAACCCGCCACTGCACCACCTTACTCTGGTACGGGTATTGGACGGCTTCTAACATGTTATGGAGGCCGTATTGGTCAACCAAGTCGCCCAATAAGTCATGAAAGACAGCGTCACTTGCAAACCAGTTGAAGCCCTCGCTAATCGAAAACCCATTGGCTGCCGTAATTAACAAGGCCGGGGCCTGTTCAAGCATTCCAAGGGCTTGTTGTTCAGGCTCTTGCTTTGGTACCCTCGGTGTTTTCAAGTAACTTTGGTGACTAACCGGGTTTTGACTTTTTAGTTTTTGTACCGCCCGCAAGGCCTGATCAACGTCGGCGTCGATCAACACCGACCGGCTTGCAATCTGGGTATGGGTCATGGCGTCTTGGGGATTAATGTTAACGTAGTGGGCCAAGGGGAGCTGACTGGTTAACTGCCAAAAGGGTTCTTGAATAAACATCGGCGTCATTCGCCCCACTCCCAGCTCAAAGAATAACAACTTTTGGTTGCCAAACCGGTTGATGAATTGGCGGGTCTTTTCGTGTTCTTGTTTAAACCGGCGCCCCTCCAAAAATTCTGGTGACCGCACCCACGGCGTTAGCGGCAAGCCAGTTGTCGGGCTGTGGGGAATCAAATCGTCTGGCAAGTACAACTTATCTTCTTGTTGCGCCAAGTATTCCATCCCCCGCTTAACAAAGGGCCGGGCGTCGTAAAGCTGGTCGTCAATCTGCGGGGCGCTAGACTGCAAGAAGCGCCAATCCCCTTGAATCGTACTGATTTGCTCGTCGGCAAAGTAGCGGTTAAACATTGCGTCTTGGTTCGTGGTCAAGATGTGGTAGGGGCGGTCTTGAATTAGGTCCTTTAAAACTTGGTAGGTATTCTTGACCGGCGGCTGGTGGTAGATAAAGTCCAACATCCGTACCAGGTAGGCCCAGCGCTCATTTTCGCTCGTAAACCGCGCATAAAAGCCCTTGAAGATCCCGGTCGCCTCCGGGTGGCGGGCATAAAAGTCCCCGAAGTGCTGCTTGTATACCGGGCTGGCCTGGTACCACCAGTCCATCCCAGCGGCCGCAGACATTCCCGATCCGGCGCCGATTAAGATTGCATCACTATCAAGCAGAACGTCCTTTAACTGTTCGATCTCGTTCTTCATGCTTCTCTCCTTGCTGTTAAATTATAAATAACTTTACCCACCCATTCTAAATGGTTGTTAATTATAAATCAACTTCAAAGGCGTCCCACCTAAAAATCCCCGCGGTTCGCCTTGGCATACCACGGGGATTTATTTTTAATTACTGTTTTGGCCGATACAGCAAGCGGACCCGGCTGACGGCGTCAATCTGATTGAGGGTGGTCGTTAGAATCTCGGTTTGTTCGGCGGTCAATTCGCCGACGTCGACCATCGTGTAGGCGTACTCGCCCTTGGCCCGGTTGACCAGGTTGTCGATGTTGACCTCGGCCTTGGCGATCGCCGTCGAAATTTGCCCTAACATGTTGGGGATGTTGCGGTGAATGATCGTGAAGCGGTGCTGGCTGGTGAACGGGGCCACCACGTCCGGCAGGTTCACGGCGTTGGTCGTGTTCCCGGTCTCCAAATACTGGGTCAGTTCGTCGACGGCCATCTTGGCGCAGTTGATTTCGGCTTCCTTGGTCGAGCCCCCCAGGTGCGGGGTAATCGTGACCTTCGGGTTGTCCTGCAGGCAGTCCTCGCCGAAGTCGGTAACGTACTGGCCCAGTTGACCATTGGCCAGGGCGGCCACGGCAGCCTGGTTGTCGACAATCCCCAGCCGCGAGTAGTTAAACAGGATGGCGCCCGGCTTAACCTGGGCGAGCAGTTCCTGGTTAATCATCCCGGTCGTTTCCTCGCTTTTCGGCACGTGGACGGTGATGAAGTCGGCCCCCTTGACCGCGTCAGCCAGGGTGGCGGCCCGTTGCACCCGGGCGGTCAAGTTCCATGCGGCGTCCACCGACAGGTAGGGGTCGTAGCCAATCACATCCATCCCCAGGTCAATGGCGGCGTTAGCGACCAAGGAACCGACGTGGCCCATCCCGATCACGGCCAGACGCTTGCCGAAGAGTTCGTGGCCGTTGAAGCGCGACTTTTCGCGTTCGGTGCGCAGGGAGATGTCTTCGCCAACGTTTTGGGCGCTCCAGTTGGCCGCTTCGATCAGGTTCCGGTTGGCGATGACCATCAGGGCGATGACCACTTCCTTCACCGCGTTGGCGTTACCGCCCGGGGTGTTGAAAACGGCGATCCCCTGTTCGGAGCAGGCGTCGAGCGGAATGTTGTTAAAGCCGGCCCCGCAGCGGGCGATCGCTAGCAGCCCCGGTTCAAATTGGTAGTCGTGCAGGTCGATGCTGCGGATCATGTAGGCGTCCGGTTCCTGACCGGTGTTGACCTGGTAGTTTTCCTTAAAGGTGTCTAAGCCTTCCTTGGCGATCGCGTTGTAGGTTTTGATTTGATACATGTGCGCCCCTCCTAAATTTCTTGTTCAAACTGGTGCATGAAGTCACGCAGGGCCACGGCCCCGGCCAGTGGCATGGCGTTATACAGGCTGGCCCGCATCCCGCCGACTAAGCGGTGGCCCTTTAAGTTCACCAACCCGGCCGCGGCGGCTTCCTTGATGAAGCGCTGGTCAAGGTCGGCTTTCCCAGTAGTGAAGGGAATGTTGGTCAGGCTCCTTGAATCCGGCGCCACCCGGTTAGAGAAGAGCTTGGACTGGTCTAAGTAATCGTAAACCAGGCCGGCCTTTTGGCGGTTTAACTCGTCCATGGCCTGGACCCCGCCCTGTTCTTTTAACCACTTCAAGACCAGGTTGGCGAAGTAAATTTGAAAGACCGGCGGCGTGTTAAGGGCCGATTCCTTCTTGGCCAGGGCCGGGTAATTGAGCATGCTTGGCAGGCCGTGGTCTTCCGTTAGGTAGTCATTTTTGACCACCACGATCGTCACCCCGGCCGGGGCCAGGTTCTTCTGGGCGCCGGCGTAGATTAGGTCAAAGGAAGAAAAGTCGTAGGCCTGGCCCAAGAAGTTGGAGGACAGGTCCCCGACCAGCGGCACCGCCGTTTGCGGCAGGTCCTGGTAAGCCAGCCCCATGATCGTGTTGTTGGTGGTGATGTGAAGGTAGTCGTAGGTGTCAGCTGGTAGGTCTGGCACCGCCGGAATGTGGGCGAAGTCCGGTCCGGCCTCGGTGACCACGTCAACCGTCAAGTCCGGCAACTTCTTCGCCTCTTCAATCGCCCGGGCCGACCAGTGCCCGGTATCGGCGTAGGCCACCCGGTGGTGGTCACGGGCCAGGTTTAAGGGCACCATCGTAAACTGGAGGGTCCCCCCACCCTGCAAGAAGAGCGGTGTGTACTCGTCGGCGCTCAGCCCCATCAACTGCAAGAGCCGTTCCTTGGCCTGCTGGTAGATTTCTCGAAAGACCGGCGAGCGGTGGGAGATTTCTAGGATGCTTACTTGGCTACCCTGGTAATCCAGGAGCTCTCGTTGGACTTGTTCTAGCACCGGCCGGGGTAAGGTGGCTGGGCCAGCGGCGAAGTTGTAGGTTGGCATGGCAATTCCTCCTTGATTCCAAATGAAAAAAACGGGCCCCCACCTCTTTTGGTGGGGGCCCGTTTGTACCACGGTACCAAGGTCAGCCCCCACCAGGTGAAGGCCAACCCTAAAGGACGGCCTTCGTTAGCGTGAAGACCGTGATGAGGAAACTAAGTTGTAGCGATTGAATTGTAACATCTGGGTTTCCTCCTTTGTTCGTTCCTTTAAGTTAAGTAAATTCTAAGGGAACTCTCATCAAATGTCAATCATCAATTTGTTAATTAGTCCACTTGGTGTGGGTGTCCCGGTTATAGCCGACCTGACGGTTTTCGACCTCGACCGTCCCCCGGTGGCCGTGGATCGTCAACTCGTTCAGGGCGGTGTCGAGCCGTTGCATTTCGACCGGGGCCAAATCAACCTGAGCCGCCGCTAAGTTTTCCAAGATCCGCGCCCGGTTCTTGGAGCCCGGGATCGGCACCACGTTGGGGTACTTAGCCAGCATCCAAGCTAACGAAAGTTGGGCGGTCGTCACCCCCTTGGCCTCGGCGAACTGGTTGAGTAAGTGGATGACCGGTTGGTTTTTATCCATGTTTTCCTGGCTGAGTTGGGGCACCCAGTTCCGGACGTCATCCGCTTTTTCAAACTGGCTGGTACTGTGCAGTTGGCCAGATAAAAAGCCGCTGGCAATTGGCGAGAAGGGCACCAGCCCGATCCCGTTTTCTAAGCAGTAGGGCTGGATCGTTTGCTCGCAGTCACGTTCCAGCATGTTATAGAGGTTTTGGACGGCCGAGACCGGCGTCACCTGGTCGGCTTCTTTTAAGAGGTCCAAGGAGACTTGCGACAGCCCCCAGCCCCGGATCAGGCCCTGGTCGATTAACTTGCCCATCGCCAGCGACACGTCACTGAGGGCCACGTCCTCGTTGACCCGGTGGAGGTAGTAGAGGTCAACGTAGTCGGTCTGCAGGTTTTCCATTGACAGGGCTAAGTGATGGCGCAGCGCCCCTTCGACGCCGTATTCGGCCACCTCTTCTGGTTCAATCCGGACCTTGGTGGCTAAGACTACCTGGTCGCGGAAGGGGTGAACGGCCTCACCCACCAGTTGTTCATTGTGGCCGGGGAAGAAGCGCTCCTTGCCGTAGCCCTCGGCGGTGTCAAAGAAGGTGCACCCCGCCTGGTAGGCCGCCCGGATGGAATCAACTGCTTCGTCATGGTCGGGCACCGTTCCGTAGCCGTGAGAAAAGCCCATGCAGCCCATCCCGACGTCTGAAACCGCGATTTTACGTAAGTAACGTGTCATCAAAATCCCTCCTTTTGATGACCAGAATACGCTTTCTTACCCGAATTGGCGACAATCTTTGCTATAATCTTTGAAAAAGAACGGAGGATTTCTCATGACTGAACTTTACATTATCCGCCACGGGCAAACGGCTGCCAACGTCGCCGGGCTCAAGCAGGGGACGATCGACGACGAGCGTACCTACCTGTCTGAAACGGGGATCGCCCAGGCCAAGGAACTGGCCGGCGCCTTGGACCTGACTGGTTTTGCCGCCCTCTACCACTCCCCTCTGCACCGGACGGTTGAAACGGCGCAGATTGTTAACCAAACGGCCCACCTGCCAATGGTCGCCGACGACCGCTTGCTCGAAATTTCCTACGGCGATTGGGACGGCCAGTTAAACGCCGACCTGATGACTAAGTACCCGGACCTCTTTGATCCCCTAATCAACGACGTCCGGGCCGCCTACGCCCCGGTCGCTAACGGGGAAAGCTTTGCCAGCGTCGAAGCCCGGGTGCAAGCCTTCACCGAAGAGGTCGCTAAGGCCCACCCTGACGAACGAGTCGCCGTCGTCACCCACGGCTTCACCGTCCGCTCCTTTGCCATTAACGCCACCCAGTCGCACGACCTGACGATTTTAGAACCCGCCAACTGCAGCGTCACCAAAATCCTAGTTGACCCCACTAGCGGCGACCAGCACCTAGTTTACTATAACCGCAGCGCCAGCCCGGCCTTTTAGCGCCGTGCTAAAATGGGGGCGAGAGGAGATAATTTATGAAGCAACAACAATTGATCGGCGCCCTATTGCTTAGCGGATTCCTGCTTGGCATAACCGGGTGCGGTCAGGTCAAAAGCAAGCGGTCTAGTCAAGCCTCAAGTAGCCACAGTAGCCAACAACGGGCCGCTGCTATCACTTCGGCTAGCTTAACGTCCACCGGTGCATCCCCCACGGTCAGCGCCCCTTTTGCGACCGCCTCGGCGGCGGGGATCACTGCGCCCACCACCCAGCCCAGTAACGCCAGCCAAAGCAGTAGCCAGTCCGGGGTCGTCGTCCACAACGCCGAAGAAGCCCTGGCGCTGGCCGAATCGATCTACGGGGATGATAACGGCGACTACCAGTGGGTCATCATGAGCCAATCGGATGGGCAACCGGCCCAAAACGAGGACGGCAGCTACTTCGTCAAGGCAATTTCCAAACAAGCGATGGTCGAGGGCTCGATGACCGGGACCGCGCTGAGCCTCCGGGTCTACCCCAACGGAACAATTATAAGCAACTAGCAGTTTTACCCAAAAATATCATAATATTTTATGGTGATGTGTGCGACTTAATAGACATCTTTAGCGGCGAATATAACGTCATTTTCCTTAATTACAAAAAGGAATAACCCGTTTGTCTTTGGTAAACAAGTAGTTTATAAACCATAAATAAATAAATTAATTATCAACAATAAAAATCATTACATTTCCCTGGTTTTACTTTTTAATTATTTGTGATAATATAATTTGTAGAGTGATAGTGATTCTCCCAATCTTGCTACACTCCGTATGATAACCTAACATACTCCGAGAGGAGGAGCCCGACCTTGGCTCCTCCTTTTGGTTTTTATAAGAAAACAAAACGCCTCGCGCCGCATTTTGCGACGTGGGGCGTTTTTGCGTGCTAGGTTACACAGATAACATGCTCCCCAACCGCAGGCCTAGTGGCTAAGTACGGGCAATGAACGATGCTTATCGCATCAACCCTTGCCCTAGCTTAGCCCACGGCCTGCTTTATGGTTGGGTCGCACTTCTTAATTATCAATCTCTTCATCCGTCTGCAGGACGGCCATGAAGGCGGCCTGCGGCACTTCAACCTTGCCGACGGCCTTCATCCGCTTCTTCCCGCGCTTTTGCTTATCCAAGAGCTTGGCCCGCCGGTCGGGGTCCCCAGTGTGGATCCGGGCGGTCACGTCCTTGCGGTAGGCCTTGATGTTGGTCCGGGCGATGATCTTGGAACCAATTGCGGCCTGAACCGGGATTTCGAAGTTTTGCCGCGGGATGATCTTCTTGAGCTTGGAGGCAATCTCGCGGCCCCGTTCCTCGGCAAAGTCGCGGTGGGAAATGAAGCTCAAGGCGTCGACGCGGTCCCCATTCAAGAGGATGTCGATCTTGACCAGGTCGGACGGCCGGTAATCGTCGATCTCGTAGTCCAAGGAGGCGTAACCACGCGTCGAGGACTTGAGGCGGTCAAAGAAGTCGTAGATGATTTCCGACAGCGGGATGTGGTAGATCACGTTGACCCGGGTGTCAGACAGGTATTCCATCGTGTCGAACTGGCCCCGCTTGCGTTGGCACAGCTCCATCACGGCGCCGACGTAATCGTTAGGTACCATGATCGAGGCCTTGACGAATGGTTCTTCGATCGACTTGATCTCGGTGACGTCCGGCATTTCGGCCGGGTTTTCGACGTTTTTGGTTGACCCGTCGTGCAAGTTGACGTGATAGGTCACCGACGGGGCGGTGGTGATTAAATCAAGGTCAAACTCGCGCTCCAAGCGTTCTTGAATCACGTCCATGTGCAACATCCCGAGGAAACCACAGCGGAACCCGAAGCCTAGGGCCTGGGAGCTTTCCGGCTCGAAGGTCAGGGCGGCGTCGTTTAACTGGAGCTTTTCTAAGGCGTCACGCAGGTCGTTAAACTTGGCGTTGTCGGTTGGGTACAGCCCGGCGTAGACCATTGGCTGCATCTGGCGGTAACCGGCCAGGGGCTTATCGGTCGGGTGGTTGGCGTCGGTGATCGTGTCCCCGACCCGGGCGTCCTTGATGTCCTTAATGGCGGCGGTCACGTAACCAACGTCGCCGGCCATCAAGAAGTCGCGGGCCAGCGGTTTGGGCGAGTTGATGCCGACTTCGGCCACTTCGTAAACCGCCTTTGAGTTCATAAACTCGATCTTATCGCCCTTCTTGACGGTCCCCTCCTTGACCCGCACGGACAAGACCACCCCGCGGTAGTCATCGTACTTGGAGTCAAAGATCAGGGCCTTGAGCGGCGCCTCTAAATCGCCGGTCGGCGCCGGGATGTCTTGGACGATCTTTTCTAAGACCTGGTCGACGTTGACCCCGGTCTTAGCCGAGATGTCGACGGCCTCGTCGGTGTCTAAGCCAATTTCGTCTTCGATCTGCTTTTTGGTCCCCTCCGGATCAGCGGACGGCAGGTCAACCTTGTTGATGACCGGCAGGATCTCCAGGTCATTATCGATCGCCAGGTAGGTGTTGGCTAAGGTCTGGGCCTCGACCCCCTGGGTGGCGTCGACGACCAAAATCGCCCCTTCACAGGCGGCCAAGGAGCGCGACACCTCGTAGGAGAAGTCGACGTGACCCGGGGTGTCAATTAGGTGGAAAATATAATCCTGGCCGTCCTGGGCGTGGTAAGTCAGGGTGACGGCGTTTAACTTAATCGTGATTCCGCGTTCCCGTTCCAGGGGCATGTCGTCTAAGATCTGGTTTTTCATTTCGCGCTTGCTGATCGTGTCGGTCATTTCTAAAATCCGGTCGGCCAGCGTCGATTTCCCGTGGTCGATGTGGGCCACGATCGAAAAGTTGCGAATTCGCTGTTGGCGTTCCTTCATTGCTGCTAAATCCATGCACTATGCCTACTTTCTTCCGTAAAGTCTGCTTCTAGTATAGCAAAGACCGCCCGCCGGCGCCAAATTATGCTTGTTGCTTGAGCCAATCGGCCACCAGGGCCTGCATGACGGTGGTGTCTTCTGCGGGCCCAATCGTCAGGCGCAGCCAGTCCGGTTGCAAGTGGCGCCGGACCTGGAAGCCCTTCTCCAACAGGGTTTGGGCCAGGTCAGCGGCGTTTTTGACCGTGAAGTAAATGAAGTTGGCCTGACTCTTAAAGTACTTAACCCCCTGCTGGTCAAAGAAGTCTTCCCACTTGGCCCGCTCAACCGCATTCTTGGCGGCCGCTTCCTTGACGAAGTCCTGGTCCCTTAAAGCGGCCACGGCCGCTACCTGGGCCAGGGTGTTGAGGTTGTAAGGGAGCCGGATCTTTTGCAAAATCGCCGCCAATGCGACCGGCATCACGGCAAAGCCGACCCGGACGTTGGCCAACCCGTAGGCCTTAGAAAGGGTCCTTAAAACCGCCACGTTTTGGTACCGCTTGACCAGCGGCAGGCAGGTCGCCTTGGCCGGGTCGTCAGCGAAGTCCAAGTAGGCCTCGTCAATGAACACCAGGGTGTCTTTAGGGACTTGGCGCACGAAGTCCTCAATCGCCTGGGGGCTTTCCAAGACCCCGGTCGGGTTATTGGGGTTGCAGATCCAAACCAACCGGGTCGCCTCGTTAATCACGGCCAGGGCGCCGGCAAAGTCGAAGTGGCCGGTCGCCGGGTTAACGGGCACCTCCTTGACGGCCGCCCCCTCAACCGTAGCGTGCAGTGCGTACTCGGAAAAGGCGGGCTTGGCGACCACCACCTGATCGTCCGGGGTCAAAAAGGCGCGGGCCACCAATTCGATGATTTCGTCGAGGCCGACGCCAAAGACCAGCTGGTCGCCAGCAACGTTTAACTGCTGGCCGACCAGGGCCCGTAACTCGCTGGCGTCTCCGTCTGGGTAACGGTTGAGCGCCCCGTCGTTAATCGCATTGATCAGGGCCTCTTTAACCAACGGCGAGGTCCCGTACGGGTTTTCGTTGGCCGACAGGCGGGCCAGGCGCTTTAAGTGGTACTTGCTTTTAACCCGTTGAACCGGTTCTTCTGGCACGTAGCTTTGAATTTGGTTGATCCCTGCTTTCATTCCCCTACCCCCTTATAAGTCCTTAATCTCCGGGCGGTCCTTAAAGTCGCTCATCAAGCCCTCGCGCTTGCCTAGCTCCTCTTTGATGTCATCGTAGGTCAGCCCCTGTTCAACGAGCAGGACCATCAGGTGGTACAAGAGGTCGGCCGTTTCATACTGGAGCTCGGCGGTGCCTTCGTTTTTGGCGGCCACAATCACCTCGGTGGTTTCCTCGCCGACCTTCTTTAAAATCTTGTCTAACCCCTTAGTGAAGAGGTAATCGGTGTACGACCCCTCCTTGGGGTTGGCCTTTCTGGCGGCGACCATTTGGTATAAGCTTTCTAAATCTTGCATCTTAATCTTCCTTTCCCTGCACCTGGTTGAAAAAACAAGACCGTGCCCCGGTGTGGCAAGCCGGGCCGGCCGGGTCCACTTTGACCAAGAGGGTATCTTGGTCGCAGTCCAACCACATTTCCTTGACGACCTGGGTGTTGCCAGAAGTCGCCCCTTTGTGCCAGAGTTCCTGGCGTGAGCGTGACCAAAACCAGGTCTCCCCAGTTTGCTTGGTCAGCCGGTAGCTCGCTTCGTTCATCCAGGCGACCATTAACACGTCCTTAGTGGTTGCGTCCACCACCACCGTCGTTAAGAGCCCCTTTGTAAAGTCTGGTTCCACCGGACCGGCACCCCCTTTTTAATCAGGTCCTCTTTGACCTGGGCAATCGTTAGCTGCTGAAAGTGAAAGACGGAAGCGGCCAGGGCCCCGGTGACCCCCGAGTTCAAAAAGACGTCGGCAAAGTCATCGATCTTCCCGGCCCCCCCGGAGGCGATCACCGGCACGTCGACGGCCGCCGTTAGTTCCTTGTAAAAGGCGGTGTCGTAACCATTCTGGGTGCCGTCCTTGTCCATCGAAGTGACCAGGAGCTCCCCCGAGCCCAGGGAAACGACCTGCTTGGCCCAGGCAAGCGCCTCGAGGCCGGTGGGCTTGGTTCCCCCGTGGGTGTAAACCATCTTTTGCCCGGTCGCCGGGTCGGTTTTGACGTCAATGGCGGTGACGAGACACTGGTTACCAAACAGGCGGGCGCCCGCACTGATCAGGTCCGGATTGGCCACGGCCGAGGAGTTTAAAGAAACCTTATCGGCCCCGGCCAACAGGAGGGCCCGCATGTCTTCAACTGAGCGGATCCCACCGCCGACCGTTAGCGGCATAAAGACCTGCCGGGAGACGGCGGCCACCATGTCGACGGTCGCCTGACGGCCCTGGTTAGTGGCGGTGATGTCTAAAAAGACCAGCTCGTCGGCCCCTTGTTCCTGGTAGCGGCGGGCAATCGCTACCGGGTCACCAACGTCCACCAGGTTGACAAAGTTGACCCCCTTTTTAACCCGGCCATCGGTCACGTCTAGGCAGGGGATAATTCGTTTAGTCAGCATTGGCGTTGGCCTCCTTAATCTCCTCGAGCGTCAGCGTCCCCTCAAACATTGCCCGGCCGACGACCGCTTCTTTGACGCCGACTCGCTTGAGGGCGTCAATGTCTGCTAGGTTGCGGATCCCGCCGGAGGCAATGATGTTGGCGGTTGGGAACTGGGCCTGCAAGTCGCCGAGCAGGTTCAAGTTGGGACCTGCCATCATCCCGTCCTGGGCGACGTCGGTAACGATGAAATTAACGGCGCCCGCTTCCACCAGCCGGCCAATTAAGGTTGCCATTGGCACCGTCGACTGGCTGAGCCAGCCTTCCATGGCCACCATCCCATCCTTGCCGTCGACGCCGATCACAATCCGGGCGCTACCCCAGTCATTTAACACCCGGCGGGTCAGCTGGGGGTCCTTGACGGCCACCGAGCCCAAGATGACCCGGTCAATCCCCAGCTTTAAGTAGTCGGCGACCGCCTGGGCGGTCCGGATCCCGCCGCCCAGCTCGATCATGCCGGTAAAGGAGTCGCGGATTGCTTTGACCACCGCCTGGTTAGCCGGGTGGCCGAGTCGGGCGCCATCCAGGTCGACTAAGTGGAGGCGGTCGATCCCCGCCGCCTGAAAGCGTTCTACCTGGGCCAGGGGGGTGTTTTCAATTAGGGTCGCTTGGTCAAAATCGCCCTGCTTCAAACGGACGCTTTGGCCGCCCTGCAGGTCAATGGCTGGGTTAATCATTTTTCTACCCCCTTTAAGAATTGCTCTAACAAACCGAGGCCGACCGTGCCGCTCTTTTCGGGGTGAAACTGCATTCCCACCACGTTGTCTTTTTGAACGATCGCCGGCACCAGTACCCCGTAATCGACGACCGAGACGACGTTTTGGACCGGCGTCTAGGCGTAATAGGAGTGGACAAAGTAGGTAAATTCCCCGTCAACCTGCCGGTAGGCGCTCGCCGGGTTGACCAAGCGGTTTTGGTTCCAGCCCACTTCGGGCACCAAGAGGCCCGGTTGCTTGGGCAACTCCACGACTTGGCCGGGGATAAAACCGAGGCCAGCGGTTTGGCCGTATTCGGTCGAATAATCAAAGAGCATCTGCATCCCTAAGCAGATTCCCAAGAAGGGTGTGCCCTTTTTCACCGCTTCTTTAATTGGCTCAACCAACCCCCGTTGCTTCAAGTTGGTCATTGCCGCGTTAAAGGCGCCGACGCCAGGGAGGATCAGGCCGTCGCTGGCTAAAATTTTAGCCGGGTCGGCGGTTAAGGTCGCCTGCACCCCCAGGTAGGCAAAGGTCTTTTCGACGTTATAGGTGTTGCCGGCCCCGTAATCAATGATCGCAAGCATTAAATGACCCCCTTCGTGGAGTTAACCCCCTCAATCGCCGGGTTAATCGTGACCGCCTGGCGCAGGGCGCGACCGGTCGCCTTAAAGAGCGCTTCGATTTTGTGGTGGGTGTTACGCCCGTACAAGACCCGGGCGTGCAGGTTCATCTCGGCGGCAAAGGCCAGGGCCTGGAAAAAGTCCTCGGTAACCTCGGTTTCGAAACTACCCAGCCGCGGGTTGGTCAGTTCGGCGTCAAAGACCAGGTAGGAGCGCCCCGACAGGTCGACGACCACCTGGGCTAGGGTTTCGTCCATTGGCACCATGGCGTCGCCGTAGCGTTCGATTTAGACTTTGTCGCCCAGCGCCTCCTTGAGGGCCTCGCCAAGCACAATCCCAGTGTCTTCGACCGTGTGGTGGGCGTCGACTTCTAGGTCACCGGTTGCCTTGACCACCAGGCCAAAGCGGCCGTGCTTGGCCAACAAGTTCAGCATGTGGTCGAAGTAGCCGACCCCGGTATCAATTTGGATCCCGCTTTGTTGGTCCAGGTTGAGGCTAACCTCGATTTGGGTTTCCTTGGTTTGGCGTTTAATGGTGGCAGTTCGCATCTTAATCTCCCTCCTTAAAACGGGCTTCAACGGCGCGGGCGTGGGCCTCCAGCCCCTCGGCCCGGGCCAAGTCGGCGACTTCTTGCACCACCCCGGCCAGGGCGGCTTCGGTGTATTGCAAGAACTGGGTCCGCTTAACGAAATCGTACACCCCTAGTGGTGAGGCAAAGCGGGCGGTTCCCCCGGTTGGCAAGACGTGGTTTGGCCCGGCTAGGTAATCGCCGAGCGGCTCGGAGGCGTAACGGCCCAAGAAGACCGAGCCGGCGTTTTGCACCTTGCCCATCGCGGTGATCGGGTCCTGGACCTGGAGTTCCAAGTGCTCCGGGGCGATCGAATTCATCAGTTCAAACATTTCGTCTTGGTCCGCCATTACGGCAATGAAGCTACGGTTGGCGATCGCTTCTTGGGCAATTTCCTGACGCGGCAGGGTTTTTAACTGCTGGTCAACGGCGGCGGAAACGGCCTCGGCCAGTTCCACGCTGTCGGTGACTAGCATCGCCCGGGCGCGCCGGTCGTGTTCGGCCTGCGATAAGAGGTCGGCGGTTACTTCGTCCGGGTTGGCGTTGCCGTCCGCGATGATCCCGATTTCCGACGGCCCGGCCACCATGTCGATGGCGACCTGGCCAAAAACCTGTTGCTTAGCGGTGGCGACGAAGATGTTCCCCGGGCCAACGATCTTATCGACTTGCGGGATGCTTTCGGTCCCGTAGGCTAAGGCGGCGATCGCTTGGGCACCCCCGACTTGGTAAACGGCGTCGACGCCGGCCAGGTAGGCGGCGGCCAGCACCGTCTGGGAGATCCCCTCCCTTTGCGGCGGCGTGACCATCACCAACTTACCGACCCCCGCTAGCTTGGCGGGAATCGCGTTCATCAGGATCGTCGACGGGTACGCGGCGGTGCCCCCCGGCACGTAGAGGCCCACCCGGGCTAAGGGGGTCACCTTTTGGCCCCGCACCACCCCGGGCGTGGTTAAATCGGCAAAGCCGTTCTCAATTTCTTGTTGGTGGAAGCTAGTGATGTTGGCCTTAGCGGTGGCCAGGGCGTCCTTGAGGTTTGACGGCAGGGTTTGGTAGGCCGCCTCCAGTTCGGTTTGTGGGACCGCAAACTCTTTAACGTCGACCTTATCAAACTGGGCGCCGTAATTGCGGAGGGCGGCGTCGCCTTCTTGGCGGACGGTTTGGATGATCTCGGCAACCGTTGCGACAATCTGGGGGTCGACGGTGGCGCTGGTGTAGTCGTCCACGATTTGCTTCATTTCGGTGAGGTTCTTTTGGTAAATCTTCATGTTAGTTTCCTCCCTTGAGGGTGGTGACAAAGCAGTAAATCTCGTCCCGTTTTTGCTTGAGGGCCAGCGGGTTGGCCACTAACCGGGTCGAAACCTGATCGAGGCGGTCGTAAATGACTAGGTGGTTTTCCTTCAGCGTCCGGCCGGTTTCGGTGATGTCAATAATGGCGTCGGCCAGGCCAATTAAGGGGGCTAACTCCACCGACCCCTCCAACTTGATGATGGCGACGTCTTGGCCGCGGCGAGCAAAGTAGCGTTGGGCGACCCGGGGGTACTTGGTGCCGATCACCTTGCGCCCCGGGCGGTCGGGGTCAAAGTCTTCGGTTGAAGCCAGGATAAATTGGCACTGACCGGTTTTTAGGTCCAAGAGTTCGTCACTTTCGGCGTCTTGTTCCATCAGGATGTCGCTGCCGACGATCCCCAGGTCGACCACCCCGTTGGTCAGGTAGGTTAAGACATCCGGCCCCTTGGCGAGGATGAACTCAAACTGGTCGGCCACTTCAATGATCAAGCGGCGCTGCTTGTTTTCTAAGGGGCTGGTGTCAAAGCCCCGCTGGGCCAGCAGGGCGGTGAACTGTTCTTCCACCCGCCCCTTGGTTAAGGCGATTTTAAGCATCGATTAAGTCCCCCTCTTCGTTCATGACTTTAAGTTGCTGGCCGGTTACCGCTGCTTGGGTGCGGGCCGCTACCAAACTGTCGGCCAGACAGGCCTCGTAGGCAGGATCCCCCCCGTAGCGCTTGGCAAAGGTCGGCCAGTCGGCTAGTTGGCAAAAGACTAGGGTTGGCTTCGCTTGGTCCCTCGGGGCGCTCCGTTCCAACAGCTGGGCGATGAGGGTTACGTCAATCCCCAGCCCAATCGCCGGTTCGCTCTTTTCCTGGAAGTTGGCCAGGAGGTTATCGTAGCGGCCCCCCGATACCAGGTAGGTACTAGTTTGGTCGGCGTAGGCCTTGAAGGTCACCCCGGTGTAGTAAGCCTGCGGTGCGGCGGTCGAAAAGTCGACCAAGAGCTCTTGGTCGCCCAGCTGGGCCACCAACTTGGCGAGGTCCAACACCTCCTGCATCGCCTCCCTGGCCGCTGGGTTGACCCACAGCGGCGCCACCATTTTTTCGACCACGTCCGCCTTACCAAACAGCCAGGTCCACTCCACCAAGAAGGGGTAGTGGCGCTCCCGTTTAAAGGGGGCAATCGCCGCCTCGTAGTCGGGGACGTTTTTGTTAAAGAGGGCGGCCTTGATCGCTTCTTTTTGCCGCTCGCTGGCCGGCAAGTCGGCTAACACCAGGTCGGCTAGCCTGGCCTGCCCCAGTTCCACCAGCAGCCGCCCATTAAAGAGGTCCCGGTTTAACTCGCTGATCACCGTTAGGCACTCCAACTCGGCCCGGCGTGATTGAAAGCCAACCAGTTCGATCCCCGCCTGGGTGGATTGGTTATAAAGCCCGGTCAGCTGGCGGTTACGGCGGAACTGCTCGCCCACGTAGGCAAAGCTGGTGGGCAAGCTGACGTTAGTCGTCGCCAAAAAGCGGGCGATCGGCAGGGTCAGGTCCGGGCGTAGCACCAAGTCCTGACCATCGGCTTCTAAGATCCGGTAGAGGCTTTCGGCCTGCAACTCGTAGGGGCCAAAGACGTCCCGGTATTCCAACAGGGAGGTCTCGATCAGGGTGTAGTGATGTCGTTGAAACAGGCCCGTTAGGTAATGACGGACGCTTTCCTTTTGGGTCGCTTGGGGACCAAAGTTGTCCCGCAAGCCAGCTGGTAACTTGTAATCTTGCATCAAACTCAACCTCCTTTGGAATAAAAAACGCCCCCTTGCATTGCTGCAAGAGGGCACAGGAGCGCGGTTCCACCTCCGTTCACCCCTCCCTCACGAAAGGGGCCTCACGTTGAAGCTAACTTCAACCCTGCTAACGGGTGGTCCCGGGCCGACCTACTCCGTTCAGCCGTCCAGTTCCCAGGTGTGGTTCGAAGCGGGGGTCAATCGCCATCCCAGCGCCGGCGACTCTCTGCTTGGGAGCCCCACTCCTACTCTCCTGGTCCTTACTCATTTTTTACTCACTAAATTTTAATAGAAATATACGCCACTTTTTTTAAAAGGGGCAGATTGTAAAATTTAAGTTGAACATTTAAGTGGACAGAAAAACCCATCAAGGTCTTTAATGGTGTTACCACACAATCCATTAGAAAGAAGGACCTTGATGAGCACCACTATTTTATCATTCCAGAACCGTGTTGTCATTGAAACGCTTCATAATGAAGGACGTTCCTTGCGATACATCGCTAACTACTTAGGCTTTAGTAAGACCACCATCTTTAACGAACTTCACCGGCTAAATAGTGAGTACCAGGCTGGGCTAGCGCAGACTGACTTTGAACGAAAGGTTAGTCAACGGGGGCGGAAGTCTTCGCTCACTAAAAACCTTAAACACTTGGTCGAGGAAAAGATTCAAGTCCAGAAGTGGTCCCCTGAACAAGTTGCCCATGTGGTGGGGATTACCTACAAGACGGTCTATAACTGGATTGATCAAGGCTGGCTTGATATACAGTTGCCCGATTTGCCTGATCATGGAATTCGTCGTCATCGTGCTAAAGAAAAGCGTGGTACGTTCAATCACGGCCGCTCCATTGAGGAGCGGCCTCATAAAGTCGAAACTCGCCAGGAATTCGGCCACTTTGAAGCTGATACCGTACTTTCTGGCAAACGTAAAGGTCAGGCTGTGGCTACTTTTGTGGAACGTAAGAGTCGCCTGACAATTGTTAAACGGCTCCATGGTCGCGACAGTCAGTCCATGACTCAAGCCGTACTTGAACTAGCTAGTCAACTTCAAGACAAGCTCAAGACGCTTACCGTGGATCATGGTAAAGAGTTCGCTAACTATCAGACAATTGAACAGCTAACAGGTACTCAGGTTTATTTTGCCCATGCTTATTCACCACATGAACGTGGTAGTAATGAGAACCGTAACCGAGTTTTGCGACGGTTTATTCCCAAGGGACAAGCCATTGAAGAGCTGAGCGATCGCCAGCTGGTTCAAATCAATTGGTATCTGAATTCCCGACCACTTAAATGTCTTAACTGGCACACACCAATCGAGATCTTCTTGCTTAATCTACGTCACTAAATTCGTTCAAGTTATTTCTTGCAATCTGCCAAGGTCAAACCTTTTGGCTAAATTTTTCAAACAAGTGGTAGGCGTGCCCCACCTCGACCGTGGCGTGGGCGTCGGAACCAAAGACCAACGGCAGCCCCAATTCCTTGGCCCGGGCGGCGATTTCCCACCCCGGGTAAAAATCGTTGCAATCGGCCTTAAACAGCCCGGCGGTGTTGAAATCAATTTCCCAGTCGTCGGCGACCATTTGGGCCAACAGGCGCTCAATGGCTTGCCAAGTGGTGGCGTCAAAGTCGGTGTCGAGGCCGAAACGGTCCTGGTACTTTTTAATCAGGGTTAGGTGGCCCAAGCGCTTCGGGGCGTTGGGCCCTAAGTCGCAGTTAACCGCCCGTTGCAACTGGCTGAAGTAATAGCGGTACAGTTCCTGGGGATGGGTGATCAACTCGCCAAAGCCCTGCTCTAGTTCCTCGGGGCTATAATCGACCCCGTAATAGCGGCCGTCGCGGCCCGGCAAATAGTGGACCGACAAGATGCCGCCGTCAACTTGTGGGCCGTAGTGGTCCCAAAAGTGGCGGCGGTCGGCTTCAAAACCGGCCAGGTAATCCAACTCAAAGCCGATGTGGACCTTAATTTGAGCGGCGAAGCGTTCCTTGATCTGGTTGGCTAATTCCAGGTAGTCATCGACCTGGTCAATTCTTAACGAGGCGGTTTGGATGTCATCTAAGGGGCCCCCGAAGGCATCGCTAAAGTTCACCGGCAACGGGGCGTGCTCGGTCACCCAGTAGTCGGTAAAGCCCAGCTCGATCGCCCGTTCCACCATCGCTTCTAAGTGGTCACCACTGCCGTGCGGGCACAACTCGGTGTGGGTGTGGCCATCAACTTTCATAAAAAAACCTCCTGCCTAAAATTGTCACTAGTATACGCTTGGCCAACTAAAAAAGCACCCGTCAATGAAGTGCCTTAATGATTGTTTAACGAACTAGAGGGAAGTGCGGACCAACCATAAAGCAGGCCGTGGGCTAAGGATAGGACACAGGTTAGCGCGTCAGCGGTGTCCTTGATTCTGCCAAGGAGGTGATTCCCCACTCTATACTTACCGAACCAAAATCCCCTTTTCGAGTAGGGTCTCTTTGACCTCGCTAATCGTCATCTGGTCGAGGTGGAAGGCCGAGGCGGCCATCGCCCCGGTGACCCCGGAGTTGACAAAGACCTCTTCAAAGTCCACCGTCGAGCCGGCCCCGCCCGAGGCCACCACCGGAATGGTCAGGGTGGTGGTCAAGTCACGATAAAAGGCGGTATCGAAGCCGTTTTCGGTCCCATCACGGTCCATCGAGTTAACCAGGAGCTCCCCGACCCCCAGCTCGACGACCCGCAAGGTCCATTCGTAAGCATCGAGTTCGGTGTTGCCCGGGGTGCAAACGATCTTGCGGTTGGTACGCGGGTCGACGTGGTAATCTAGTATGGCGACGATGCTTTGGTTACCAAAGACCTGGGCGACCTTGGGAATAAAGTCCGGCGCCATGATTGACCGGGTGCTAATCCCCACCTTATCGGCCCCGGCTAACAACAGGTTTCTAACCTCCACGACCGTCCGCACGTTGCACACGACCGTCATCGGCATAAAGACCTGTTGAGAAATGGCCTCGACCATATCCAGCAATTTCTGGCCACCGCCGGCCTACTTGGGATCCGTGATGAAAACCAGGCCGTCCGTACCGTTTTCCTGGTACTTAAAGGCCAGCTCGACCGGGTCGCCAACGTCCAATAGTCGCTCGCTGCCCAGTAGGCGCTTTTTGACCCGACCATCAATCACGTTTAAGCACGGCAAAATCCGCCTCGTCAGCATCTGCTTCACCTCCCCTACTTACGTAACTCACCTTGCCACCACTCCTTCGAGAAAGTCATTTAATAAATTCAAGCCCATTGGCCCGCTCTTTTCGGCTTGAAACTGCATCCCGACCACGTTGCCCCGGTGAACGATCGTCGGGATGACGACCCCGTATTCGGCCGTGGCGACAATGTTTTGGGGCGCCGTTTGGACGTAATAAGAGTGGACAAAGTAGGTGTACTCCTCATCAATTTAGTTAAAGCGGCTGACCGGGTTTCCCAGCCGGTTCATGTTCCAGCCGACAATCGGCACCGGCAGTTGCGGGGTGCTCGGGATTTCGGTCACCCGGCCCTTAATTAAGCCCAGGCCGGGAATTAAACCGCCCTCCGTTGAGTAATCAAATAGCAACTCCATGCCGAGCCCGATCCCCAGTAAGGGAACCCCCTGTTCCACCGCCCGCCGGATGGGTCCGATCAGGTGGCGTTGCATGAAGTTGGTCATCCCGGACTGGTAGGTGCCGATCCCGGTTAAAATGATTCCATCGCTAGAAATAACTTGTTTGGCGTCGTTGGTCAATACCGTCTTTGCTCCCAATTAGGCAAACGCCTTTTGGACACTATGAGCATTGCCCGCGCCGTAATCAATAAGTGCAAGCATTGGCCCTCTATCGACCCCCACCCGGGCCGACTCCTTTCTTCTCTTTTGTGTGCATTTCTCCCGTGTAGCCGATTAGTAACAAAAAGCCCCCCTGCATGATAAGCAAGGGGACTCCCGAGTACGGTTTGCCCGAACCCCGCTCGTGGTGGGGTTCTTCCTTGCTGATTGGGGACGCCATCGCTAACCTCAGCCCTACTTCAGCCGTTACTCATCGTCTACATATTCTCTATCCAAATAATAACCCAAAACCGCTTAATTAGCAAAAATTATTGTGCAAACAAAACAAAAAGCGCCCTTTTAGAGCGCCTTTATTAAACAATTAATGATCGAAAGCTAACCATCTTATTTATTATCTTCGAAGGCATCCTTAAGCTTATCAAAAAATCCCGCTTTGACGCCCTTCACGTCTTCACCAGAGGCCGCCGCAAAGGCCAGCATCGCCTCGCGTTGGCGCTTGTTCAAGGTCTTTGGCGTTTTAACGTGAACGGTGACGTATTCATCGCCGTTCCCGTTACCGTTGACCCGCGGAACCCCCTTGCCACGCAGGCGGAACTTGGTTTCCGACTGGGTCCCGGCCGGGATCTTCAAGTCAACGTCGCCGTGAACGGTCTTGGCTTGAACGTGGTCCCCCAGGGTCGCCTGGGAAATCGAGATGTCTTGGTCGACGTAGATCGTGTTGCCATCCCGCTTGAAGTCGCGGCTCGGCGTGACCCGGAAGACGATGTACAAGTCACCGTATGGGCCGCCGTTCTTGCCGGCTTCCCCTTGGCCCTGCAGACGCATCTGCTGACCATCGTCAATTCCTTGCGGCACCTTCACCTTGAGTTCGTGCCGTTCCTCGGTTACCCCGGCACCGTGACAGGTGTCACACTGGTCGGCCGGGTCGATCACTTGGCCCTTACCGCCACAGGTTGGGCAGACTTCTTGGGACTGCATCATCCCCATCATCGTTTGCCGTTGCCGAAGGACGTACCCTTGGCCGTGACAAGTGGAACAGGTGTGGGCGGACTTGCCCGGCTTAGCCCCCGACCCGTGACAGGTGTGGCACTCGGCGGACCGGTTGTACTTGATCGAAGTCTCCTTACCAAAGACGGCATCCATGAAGTCCAGGGTCATCGTGTACTGGAGGTCGCGCCCTTGTTGTGGTGCGGACGGATCACGCCGGGCCCGGCCCCCACCAAAGATGTCACCAAAGATATCGGAGAAGTCGCCAAAACCACCCTGGCTGAAGCCGCCCTGGCCAAAGCCACCGAAGCCACCTTGACCGCCAAAACCGCCCGCTTGGGAGCCGGTCGTGCCAAACTGGTCGTATTGGGCCCGCTTTTGGTCGTCACTCAAGGTTTCGTAGGCCTCGTTTATCTTTTTAAACTTTTTTTCGGCGCCCGGCTCGTGGTTTACGTCCGGGTGGTACTTGGCCGCCAACTTCCGGTAGGCCCGCTTAATTTCGGCCTCCGAGGCGTCCTTTTTGACACCGAGAACGTCGTATAAATCTTCTTCTGCCATGAATACCTCTCACTAAATTTTGTAGGTTATTATCGCACAGTTCACCATAGCAAGCAAAAGCCAAAGTCCGGTTTCCTGGCCTTTGGCTTCTTGCTCAATTATAGGACCTAATTACTTCTTGTCGTCGGGGTTAACTTCTTCAAAGTCCCCGTCAACGGTGTTGTCGTCGTCCTTCTTGCCGTCACCTTGGTCGCCAGTTGGTTGGCCACCGTTAGCTTGGTTTTCTTGTTGGGCTTGTTGGTACAACTTAACGGTCAGGTCCTGAACGATCTTGTTTAAGTCATCCTTTTTGGCCTTCATGTCCTCTAAGTTGTTGTCGTCCTTCGCCTTTTGCAGGGCGTCCTTGGCGTCTTGGGCCTTCTTGATTTCGTCGTCGGAAACCTTCCCCTTGAGTTCTTCTAAGGTCTTGTCGGTTTGGAAGAGGAGTTGGTCGGTTTCGTTACGTACGTCGGCTTCTTCCTTCTTCTTCTTGTCGGCTTCGGCGTTGGCTTCGGCGTCCTTTTTCATCCGTTCGATTTCTTCGTCGGTCAAACCAGAGTTGGACTTGATGGTGATGTTTTGCTTCTTGTGGGTCCCTTGGTCTTCGGCAGAAACGTTGACGATCCCGTTCTTGTCGATGTCAAAGGTTACCTTGATTTGCGGAACACCACGTGGTGCAGGCGGAATGTCCGTCAGTTGGAAGTTCCCGAGCGTCTTGTTGTCGGCGGCCATTGGGCGTTCACCCTGGAGGACGTGAATGTCAACGGCTGGTTGGTTGTCCGCGGCCGTGGAGAAGACTTGGCTCTTGGAAGTTGGTATGGTGGTGTTGCGGTCGATCAGCTTAGTGAAGACGCCCCCCATCGTTTCAATCCCGAGGGACAGCGGCGTCACGTCGAGGAGAACGACGTCCTTAACGTCACCGGTTAAGACCCCACCTTGGATGGCGGCCCCGAGGGCAACGGCTTCGTCCGGGTTGATTGAGTGGTTTGGTTCCTTACCGGTCAAGGACTTCACCATTTCTTGAACGGCCGGGATCCGGGTGGAACCACCGTTTAAGATCACTTCGTCAATGTCTGAGAAGCTGAGTTCGGCGTCCTTTAAGGCGTTTAGAACCGGTTGCTTAGTCCGTTCAACCAGGTCGTTAGTCAATTGGTTGAATTGGGCCCGGGTTAAGGTCTTTTCCAAGTGGAGCGGACCGTTGTCGCCGGACGTGATGAACGGCAGGGAGATTTGGGCTTCTTGAACCCCGGAAACGTCCTTCTTGGCCTTTTCAGCGGCGTCCTTGAGCCGTTGAAGGGCCATCTTGTCTTGGGACAGGTCGATGCCGCTTTCTTGCTTGAAACCGTCAATCAGCCAGTCCATGATCTTTTGGTCGAAGTCGTCCCCCCCGAGGTGGGTGTCCCCGTTAGTAGAGAGCACTTGGAAGACCCCATCCCCGAGTTCGAGGATCGAAACGTCGAAGGTCCCACCACCAAGGTCGTAAACCAGGATCTTTTCGTCCCTGTCCTTCTTGTCCAGCCCGTAAGCCAACGAAGAAGCGGTTGGTTCGTTGATGATCCGCTTAACGTCTAAACCGGCGATCTTCCCAGCGTCCTTGGTAGCTTGACGTTGGGCGTCGTTGAAGTAAGCCGGCACCGTGATCACGGCTTCGGTCACCGTGTCACCGATGTAGTCTTCGGCGTACTTCTTGATGTATTGTAAAATCATGGCCGAAATTTCTTGCGGCGTGTACTTCTTGCCTTCGATGTCAACGGTGTAGCCGGCTTCACCCATGTGGCTCTTGATCGACTTGACCGTGTTCGGGTTGGTGATTGCTTGGCGCTTGGCCACTTCCCCAACTTGAACTTCACCGTTCTTAAAGGAAACAACGGACGGCGTGGTCCGGCCCCCTTCTGGGTTGGTGATAATCTTTGGTTCGTTACCTTCCATCACGGCAACGGCGGAGTTAGTAGTACCGAGATCGATACCAATAATCTTGTTACTTGCCATACTTAAATCCCTCTTTTAATTATTAATTTTCAGTTTGTTACTGGGCCACGATCACCATGGCTGGGCGCAGGACCCGGTCATGCAAGACGTAACCGGCCTGGAGCACCTGCACAACGGTGTCCGGCTTTTGATCACCACTAGCAGCGACGGTTTGCACCGCTTGTTGCGTGGTCGGATCAAAGGGTTGGTTTAACGCCTCAACTTCTTTGATGTCGTGGTCGGCTAAGGCCTTTTCCAGGTGGTCGTGTACCATTTGGATCCCCTTCTTGAGTTGTTGACCGTTTTCGTCTTCAACTTCAATTTCCAGGGCCCGCTTTAAGTTGTCCAAAACCGGCAAAATGCCCTTGGCCAGGTCCTGACCATCGTACTTGAGCAGTTGCGCCTGTTCCTTTTTAAAGCGCTTGGTCATGTTTTGCATTTCGGCTTGGGCCCGCAG
This sequence comes from Limosilactobacillus fermentum, assembly GCF_013394085.1. Taxonomy (NCBI): domain Bacteria; kingdom Bacillati; phylum Bacillota; class Bacilli; order Lactobacillales; family Lactobacillaceae; genus Limosilactobacillus; species Limosilactobacillus fermentum. The sequence goes on along the minus strand of NZ_CP040910.1, from coordinate 823,260 downwards.
GTTCTGGTCCTTTTGGTCATCCAGTTGCTTGGTTAATTCTTCAACTTGCTTTTGCAAATCGGCAACTTTTTCGGTCTCCCCGGCCTTAGCCGCCGGTTCCTTGTCCGACGTCCGTTCCTGCTTAGCCTTTACTTCCCCCTCGTTTGGGGCTGCGGAAGCTTGGGTGTTCTTTTCCTCATCTTTTGCCATTTAATCCCTCCTAGGAGTCGTAATAGCGGCGGTAGTGGTCAAGTAAGCGCTTGGCCAGCTCGCGGCGGAAGGCCTCCACCAACCCAATGGTCCTAGCGTAGGGCATCCGGGTCGGGCCTAAGACGGCGATGATACCTTCCCCATACTGGTCAACTTGATACTTTGCTGTGATCAAACTGTAGTCATCTAAGACCTGGTTGTCGGCAATCTCATTTCCAATCCGAACCGAGATATCGTGTTCGTCATCCGGATCCAAAATGGCCTGCAAATTGTTGCCGTGGTCCAAGAGCGCGTACAATTCTTGGACCGCCGCCGGGTTTTGCTGGTTGGCAAAGCCTAGCAAATTCAACCGTCCCCCCACAAAGAAGCGCTCGTGAGCGGCCCGGGAAGCCACCGAATCAAAGATGTTCAAGAAGCCCTCGGGTTGGTGGAGGTGGCGGGTCACCTGCAACGGGATGTCCGTGACGAGGCGCTTAACCACCTCCGGTAAGGTTAGCCCGGTTAGCTGGTCGTTGATCAATCGGATGACTGCTTCCATGGCCTCGGTGTCGATCCCCCGGGGCAGGGTGAAGGATTGACTCTCCACGTCCCCGGTGTCCGTTACCAAGATGGCAATCACCCTGTGGTTGCCCAGCGGAACCAGGCGAAAACCACTTAGGCGGGCGTCCTTTTGCTCCGGCTTTAAGGTAAAGGCGGTGTAACTCGTCAGGTTCGACAAGAGGTCGGCCGAGTGCGAAACGATCTCATCAATCTTTTGGTACTCGGTACCCAACGAGTTTTGAATTACAATCAGGTCATTTTCAGTTACCGACAACGGATCCAGTAAGTGGTCGACGTAATAACGGTACCCCAGCTTGGACGGTACCCGCCCGGAACTGGAGTGCTCCTTTGTCACCAGCCCTTCGTGCTCTAACACCGCCATTTCGTTTCGAATGGTGGCCGAAGAGACCTTTTTGGCCAGGTGATCGACAAGTGCCTTGGAGCCGACCGGTTGACCGGTCGTGGTGTATTGGCGTACAATCGCTTGCAGGACTTCTTCTTGACGTTTGGTTAGCATCTTGATCACTTCCTTTTAGCACTCTGGCCATCTAAGTGCTAAATACAATGTATAATATACCAACCGTCCCGTTAAAAGTCAACAAAAGTCAAAGATCTTTTCGCAATTTATCACCGAGGAACATCATGCCAGCAGATCACCGTTATATCCAGCCCCAAAGCGCCAAGGAAGCCATGGAGCTGATCCAAAAGCTTTTTAATTCATACCGCAACGCCCCGCTAACTAGCGAGCTATTGAACTACCATAATAACCTGGTTGCCCGTTTAAACGACGATATCATGGCCGCCGCTACCACCGAGGGTCCCAAGCGCGTCGAACAGCTGACCGGCATGATCGAGCTAATGCAAGCGTGGACCCGGATCCGGCTCAGTGGGCGCCCCTTCTTGGGCAAGATGCGCCACTTTAAACTAGAAGATGGCAACCAACCTAAATACAAGCGCCGGGTCCACAAGATAAACGGGACCAGCAACCACCGCGCTAGCCGCCACTAATTAAATCAATTATCACCGCCCCTCCCCGCGCCGAGTGCGTGGTGAGGGGCTTTTTAGTGGGGGCAACATGGGACCACTTTGTTAAAAATAATTACCTTTTGGTAGATTGCAAGAAATAACTTGAACAAATTTAGTAACGCAGATTACGCAAAAAGATCTCAATCTGTGTTCGCCAATTTAAACATTTGAGTGGTCGGCAATTCAAATACCAGTTAATTTGAATCAATTCATCATCGGTAATCTCATCAATCGGTTGACCTTTGGGAATGAAGCGGCGTAGTACTCGGTTGCGATTTTCATTACTGCCTCGTTCATGTGGTGAATAGGCATGGGCAAAAT
>NZ_CP040910.1:813643-821084 GCF_013394085.1 Limosilactobacillus fermentum | reverse complement strand
TAATATGTTCAACTTAAATTTTACAATCTACCAAATACTAAAAAAGTCATCCGCAGATGAGGTTTTCACCTGCGGGTGACTTTTTCGTTGCTAATTAAATGTGCCCACACCGTTAATTAGTAAATACCATCGTATGCCTTTTGGTAAAGGTCAATGATGTCTTGCTTCGTACCCTTACGTGGGTTGGAGAATGCGTTCCCATCCTTCAGGGCATTTTCAGCCATCAATGAGAAGTCTTCTGGCTTAGCACCGATTGCCTTGATGGATGATGGAATACCAACTGCCTTGCACATTTCACGCATCCCGTCGATTGACTTCTCGGCAGCTTGCATGGTGGTCAGGCCGGTGGTGTCATAACCCATGATCCGGGCCAGTTCGGCGAACCGATCTGGGCAAGCAATCAGGTTGTACTCTTCAACCGTGGTCAGCAGCAATGCACAGCAAACACCGTGTGGAGCATCGTATTGACCACCGAGTTGGTGAGCCATGGCATGAACGTAACCCAGGTTGGCGTTGTTGAAGGCCATCCCGGCCAGCATTTCAGCTTCAACCATCTTGGTCCGTGCTTCAACATTTTGACCATTGGCAACAGCTTCTGGCAATGCTTCTTGGATCAGTTGGATAGCTTCCTTACATTGACTGTCCGTGATTGGGTTGTGGTCAACAGAAACGTATGGTTCGATTGCTTGAACAAAGGCGTCACAACCGGTAGCAGCAGTAACTGACTTTGGCACACCGAGCATCAGCATTGGGTCGTTGAAGGATACCAACGGAATGTTACGCCAGGAAACAACAACGAACTTCAGGTGGTCTTCTTCGTTCGTGATAACCGCGTGCCGGGTCAATTCTGAACCAGTCCCGGCGGTGGTGTTAACAGCCATCAGAGGTGGCAGTGGGTTGTCCAGCGTTTCAATTCCGGCCAACTTAGTGATGTCATCACCGTTAGTCAGGATAATACCGATTCCCTTACCACAGTCGTGAGCAGAGCCCCCACCAACAGTGATGATGGAGTCACACTTCTCTTCTTCGTACATCTTCTTACCAGCCTTGATGTTACGAATCTTTGGGTTAGGTTCAACACCGGTGAAGATGGCGTAGTCCACGCCAGCCTTCTTCAGTGATTCAATCGTTTGAACAACGGGGCCGTTTTCGATCTTTTCCAAGCTCTCTTGGGTAACGACCAGTGGCTTGTGCATGTTAAGCATCTTAGCACGGTCACCAATCTTGGCGATAACACCAGGACCAAAGAAGTTAACACTTGGCATTAAGAAATCAAATTGTCTATTCATAAATAGTAGCCTCCTCACGGCATTTGAATACGCTTCCATAATCACATAGTTTTTCAACAAATTCAAGGAAACACGGTTATTTCTTGCAATCTACCATTTAAAAAACTGCGTGGCCACCTTGTCAGCCTCTTGATCATCGTAAAACTGCATTCTCATCGAAAGTTCCTCCTCATTTTGCGGACCTGGTCATCAGGAAAGTTTAGGTAGTTGAGCGTGAAATGATACGTTTGACGAACATCAGTTATAATATCAAGCAACTCAGAATAATCACAATCAGCCAGTCGAGCAATGGGGATGGACCGGCTGTAGGCGTTGCGCGGCTGAATGTTGAGAAACAGATTATAGCCATGCTCCGGCTCATAGTAGACCACGGAGACCCAGTATCTGGTGCGCCAGCGATTGGTGAAGCAGCGCTTGATTCGCTCACATATTTTTTCGCTTTCGGTTTCTTTATTCCAAGCTTTGTCCACCGGCATGACCTCCTACCAACTGGCTTCTTTCGATAAACGTGCCACCCTTCTCCAAGCTAGACGCCCGCATGATTGACGTCTTGCCAAAGCGTTTGCGGATGGCGTCAACGGTGTCTTCCAGCTTAACCATGTCGTATTTGGGCGGATTGAACAGATCGAGCTGCTCGCCATAGCGGTCAGCCAAGCGAGTCGCGGCCACGCTGATGCGGCGAACCGGCGATACTCCATCCCAGTATGTATAGAACAGATAAAGCAGCTGCCCATTGATGAGGTTTGAATCGACCGTTGAATCGGAAAGCTTCAGCGAGTGGGCAAAGCCGGTTTCTTCCGTTGGCGTGCTCAGCGAATAGCCGATTGAAAGGTACACGCCCCCTGCCTGCTTGTCGTGCGCGCGGAGCCGAGAAGCTACCTGTGAACCGATTTCTCGAATGACGACTTCAATCTCCTCGGCTCTCGTATAATCGTGCGGTAGGACCTGCGAATTGCCCAGGCTCTTGTCTTTTGGCAGGACTTCCTCAGCGAGGTCGGTGCGATCGATTCTCCAGGCAGAGGCGTACAGCTGCGCGCCGATAACGCCCATCTTTTCCTTGAGAATGAACGGGTCGGCATGAGCCAGCTCAGCCATGGAATGAATCCCCAGTCCGGCAAGACGTTTGGCGGTTCGCTCGTTGATGCCCCAGGCATCAGTGATCTTAGGGATGGACCAGATCTTTTTTTTGACCGTGTCATAGGTAATCTCGCCAATGAAGCGTGGATCATGCTTGGCATAGACGTCCAACGCAATCTTGGCCTGCAGCGGATTTTCGCCCACGCCTACCGTGGTAACCAGCTTCAGGCGGTCATGAACGGTCTTTTGGATCTTTTTAACGACCGCAATTGGATCATCCCCGAACAGTTTCCAGGAATGAGTGATGTCCAGAATCGACTCGTCAATCGAATACGGCAGCAGGTCCTCATCAGCCATGAACTCGCGATAGATGTTGTTGACCTCAATGTTCTTTTCGATGTACGTATTCATCCGTGGCGGCACCACAATCAAATGGTTGTCGTGCGGCAGATCACGCTGACGATTGACGTTGGAGATGCCGTAAAGCTTTTTGGCCATTGGAGATGATGCCAGCACCAGCCCGCCATTGGTATTTTCGGCTTCTGACATGACTACGAGCGGCGTGGTGAGCGGATCCAGCCCGCGCATAGTGCACTCAACCGTGGCATAGAATGATTTGTTATCAATGACCAGGAAAATTCCCCGCGGCTCTTCTGAACAGTCCATCTTGCTGCCCTCCTCGAACTTCTGTTTGCATTCTATTACAATGTGCGAATGAGTGTTCGTAAAGATGGAAATGATGATAAAGGGTTTGAGAGTAACAATACGGCAAGCAGGCCCGTGGAGATTCCACGAGCCTGTTTTTGATTGCCAGAACTGCACTATGACTGAGCTGAATTGTATTTGGCAACAGAGCCACGTTCCTTTATTTGATATGGCAACTCAACTGAAGAAACATTCTGGTTGGTCAAGTGTTCAATTGCCAACCGTCCCATCTGCTTGAATGGCTGATCAATCGTTGTGATTCCCGGATAGATCATACTGGCTACTGATGAGTTGTCAAAACCCAGAACTGCCAATTGCTTAGGTACTTTAATGCCGTGTTCCTGAGCGGCATAGATAACCCCGGCTGCGGCATCGTCACTGGCTGCAAAAATTGCCTCGGGAAGTTCTCCTTTTGCTAAAAGAAGTTCTGCGGCCTGCTTTCCTGCTGCAAACGAGTAGTCGCCGGGAATAATAGATGGTGTAAGTCCAGCTGACTCCATTGCTTTTTGATATCCTGCGCAACGCGTTCTCCCAGTTTGCGGGTCGCTGGTATCTACGGCAATCAGAGCAATCCGTTGGTATCCGCGGCTGATTAGATAATTGGTCCCTGTAGTGGCGGCTTTTAGGTTGTCGATGGAAATCATTGGTTGGTTGGAAACTTTGACGCCTAGAGAAATTAATGGCAGCTGCAGTTGATCAAGTAGTTTCAGATTGTTCTCATCAAATTGAACCGAAACTGAAATGATACCGTTGACTTTGCGCCCAGCCATTAGATTTAGGCATGTCTTCAGTCGTTCAGAGTCATTTAAGCCACAGTGAGCCAAGAGAATTCTTCCGCCATTTTGGTAGGCCCAATCTTCAATGCTGTCGATAATGGGGGCGGCAAAGCTCGTTGTGGCATTGGTTACGATTACTCCAATCAGATTTGAGGTCTGTGCAACCAGATTAACGGCAGCTTCGTTTTTTTGATAGTGTAGCTCATCTGCAATTTTCTCAACCCGACGGCGAGTTTTTTCGCTGTATCCCCCACTATGGTTTAATACGCGAGAGACGGTTGATGGAGTTACTTTTGCTAGTCTGGCTATGTCTTTAATCGTGGCCATCGGGATCCTTCTTTCAAAAAAAGTTATTGACTTTTTAAGTTAGCTGTATTTATAATACTCCGTGAAAACGGTTACTTATGCCGTTTTTATTATTTTAGCATTTACTCAAACGTTTGCGTAACTTTTATTTTTAATTTTTTTACAAGGAATGATAATAATGGCATATACACCAAAATGGTGGTGGCAAAATTCAGTTGTCTACCAAGTCTATCCACGGAGTTTTCAAGACAGCAATCATGATGGCATTGGTGATTTAAAAGGAATCATCAGTCGGCTTGACTATATTAAAAAACTAGGTGCTGATATTATCTGGCTCAATCCAATCTACCGTTCGCCAAACGTTGATAATGGGTATGACATCAGTGATTATCGGGCAATTGATCCAACTTTTGGCTCATTGACCGACTTTAAGGAGCTGCTGACAAAGGCTCATGAACTTGGATTAAAAATAATGATGGATCTGGTGGTCAATCACTCATCAGATGAAAATGAATGGTTTAAGCAAAGCCGCCAAGGAAAAGAAAATCCATACCGTGACTATTATATCTGGCGTGATCCAGTCGATGGCCATGAACCAACTAATTGGGGATCATACTTCTCTGGTTCAGCTTGGCAGTACGATGAGACAAGCGGTCAATACTACCTTCACCTGTTCGCTGTAAAGCAGCCGGATCTAAACTGGGAAAATGAAGCCGTTCGTCATTCGGTATACGACATCATGAATTGGTGGGCAGATCTCGGTGTCGATGGATTTCGAATGGATGTCATCAACTTAATTTCAAAACCGGCTGTCTACAAAGACGTTCCGACCGCGCCCGGAATGCAGTATGGCGATGTCGAACCGGTTGTTGCCAATGGTCATCGGATGCACGAATTCCTTCAAGAAATGCATCAAGCTGTAATGGCCAAGCATGATTTGGTAACAGTTGGCGAAACGCCTGGTGCCACAACAGATGATGCCAAGAAGTACGCCAACCTTGAACAGACTGAGCTGAACATGGTTTTTGAGTTTGAGCATGTCGGCTTAGACGATAACGACAACCCAGCTTTAGTAAAATGGAGCGACAAAAAAGTCAGTCTGCCAGAATTGCGAGATAACCTGGTGAAATGGCAGACTCAGCTGAATGGTAAGGCTTGGAACTCGCTTTACTGGAACAACCATGATCAGCCACGCGTCGTATCCCGTTTTGGCAATGATGATCCAAAATATCGTGTCGTTTCGGCTAAAATGTTGGCAACAATGCTGCACTGTCTGCAAGGCACGCCTTATATCTACGCAGGTGAGGAACTGGGAATGACCAACACGACCTTTAACTCTTTGTCTGACTATCGTGATTTGGAGAGCATTAATGCCTACCATCAGCTGGTTGACGAAGAGCATCTGGTTGATGGAAAGACAATGAGCAGATATCTGGCAATTCATTCTCGGGACAATGCCAGAACGCCAATGCAATGGGATGACAGCAAGAATGCCGGATTTTCGGATGCTGAACCTTGGATCGCGGTCAATCCCAACTATTCAGAGATCAACGCAAAGGCGGCACTGGCGGATCCATCATCCGTCTTCTATCACTACCAGAAACTCATTCAAATGCGCCATGACTTGCCAGTAATGACAGAAGGAAAGTTTGCGTTGGTCAATGGCAACGAATTGGATGAGCAGGTCTTTGCTTACACGCGTGATGATGGAGAAACAACGCTGCTTGTAGTAGCCAACTTTACTAAGGAAACAATCAAGCGAGAATACGCGGCTGGTCAAGGCAAGCTCTTATTAAGCAACTACGAGAATGTCATGGGAGAAACTCTGCGTCCATATGAAGCTAAAGTATATGAATTCAGTTCAAAGAGGTAACAAGTAATATGGAAAATCAAAAAACAACTACGGGACTGCCGAGTCTGCCAATAAGTACCCTGTTTGCCATGACTTTTGGGTTCTTCGGCGTTAACATGGCATTTTCGCTGCAAAGCTCGCAAATGGGAAGAATCTTTCAAACAATCGGTGCTGATCCGACCAAGCTTGGCTTCTTCTTCATTTTGCCGCCACTGATGGGAATGATCGTTCAACCATTAGTCGGCAAGTATTCTGACTTAACATGGAATCGATTTGGTCGTCGGATGCCTTATCTTTTGGTCGGCGCACCAATTGCGGCTTTGGTTCTGATCCTTCTGCCCAACGCGGGATCATTTGGTTTCGGGTATGGTTCATTAGCCGCGCTTTGGTTTGGTGCAATTGCGGTTCTATTCATGGATCTGTCTTCAAACGTCTGCATGCAGCCATTCAAGATGATTATTGGTGATATGGTTAACGAGGATCAGAAAGACTTTACTTGGTCCTGGCAACAAATCTTCTCTAACATGGGTGGAATTCTAGCAACCTTAATGCCATTCATCATGACGCTTTTAGGGGTTTCCAATACTGCTAAGAAGGGCTCCTTGCCTAACTCAGTCATCTGGACCTTCTACCTGGGCGCAGCTGTACTGCTCTTAACCAGTATCTTCACGCTGGCCAAAGTTCATGAATACAACCCTCAAGACTATGCCAAGTACCATGGCGTTGATATTGCAGCCAATCAAGAAAAGCTTAGTTTCGCAACTTTGCTGAAGAACGCACCTAAGGCATTTTGGCAGATCTCTCTCGTTCAGATGTTCTGTTGGTTTGCGTTCCAATACCTTTGGACTTACGGTACTGGTGCTGTTGCAAAGAATGTCTGGAATGTAACTGATCCGTCAACGGCTGGCTATCAGGCTGCCGGCAACTGGTTCGGTGTTTTATCCGCGGTTCAGTCGATTTCAGCCGTACTGTGGGGAATGGTTCTGTCAAAGACCAAGCCAAACCAGCGCAAGACGATGTATCGTTTAGGTCTGGTTCTTGGCGGACTTGGCTTTATGTCAGTGTTCTTCATTCACGATAAGATGCTTTTGATTCTTTCTTTCGCTCTGATCGGCATTGGCTGGATTTCAATGAACTCGATTCCGTTTGCCCTGCTGACGACTGCGCTGGCCGGTAAGCATGAAGGGGCATATCTGGGATTGTTCAACTGCAGCATCTGCCTGCCGCAAATCATTGCTTCCGTTGCCAGCTTTGCCATCTTCCCATTGATTGGCAAGTCCATGCCGGGGATGCTCCTTTTGGCCGGTATTGTTTTTGCCAGCGGCGCACTGTTTGTCAACCGAATTCAAGAACAGCCCAATGCTTAATTGAAGTAGTTTATCGTTTACTCATATCTATCCTAAAAATCTTAAAAAATGAAATCCCTGTCTCAAAAT
>NZ_CP040910.1:767508-813543 GCF_013394085.1 Limosilactobacillus fermentum | reverse complement strand
ATCGAGGCAGGGATTTTTTGTGTGTGACAGGAATATTTATGTCGAAACGATTTAATCATTGATTATTATGGATTTTATATTGTCAGTTTACTATAGTGATTGGTAAGAAACTTTCTTGGGGGGAGAATTATTATGGATATTCCAGAATGGTCGGTATATTTTCCTGAATTAAAAAATCATAGTGATGCGTGCAAAAAGGCTTACCAATATCTTAAAGAAAATTGGAAAAAAGGTAACAAGATTAGATTAGATGATAAGAGAAGTTCATACTTATTCTATTTTTGTTATCAACTTAATGATCAATTCTTGACAAAAGGCACAAAGACTGAGTTAAAAAAAGTATCTTTAAGCTATCGAAAATTTTTAAATATGTATGGGGAAGATTTTCCTAAACTAAATTATTATGCAACTAATTGGATGATGCTTATGTCAAAAGTTATTGAGAGTGAGGATATCGGAAATAAGTGGCTTAACTATTACCTAGATCACATTTGTAATGATAGGAAGACTTTAAATGATTTAGGGACTCTTTTATACAAGAATGAGAAAGAGTACGTTCCTACTAAATATTTTGCAGATATCTTTCCCATTAAATCAAAGCTTTCCTTATTCGGACAAACATTTGAGGATGAAATAAGGCAGTTTATTGAGCAAAAACTAGATAAGCACTTTCAAAAATTTCATCAAAACTTTATTGCTGAATTTTCAAATGTAACAGAAACTATTCACACTATTCCAACAACAGATACTATTCAAGATGATGACATAGTACAATCCGATAGAGTAAAAGGTTATTTTTTTAAGGCTAATAGACAAAAAGTACAAAAATTTATTAAAGATTAAGAAAATGAATGGAGAAAAAATAACAATTTACCTGAAATTGGGCAAGGATGGATTCATGAATCAAAACTTTATGAAGAATTGAAAAAAACTTTCTACTTTTTAGAAGTAGAGCAACACGCACGTCCAAAATTTTTAAGAAGGCAACATTATGATGTCTATTTTCCAAAATATAAAATAGCTTGTGAGTATCAAGGTATTCAACATTTTAAGCCAGTTAGTTATTTTGGAGGGAAAACCAGCCTTGAATCTAACAAAGAAAGAGATGAAAGAAAAAGGCGTATTTCAAAATTTAATAATGTAAAGTTAATAGAAGTACTTCCGGATTATAATTTAGAGCATTTAGTGAATGAGATTAGTGATTACATAGGTATTGATACTCCTAAAATTCAGTGTATAGATGAAAAAGATTTACCAAGTATAGATAAGTTGAATAAATATGGTAGATTGTAAGATTAAATAGAATTCTACCCAGACGAAAAATTTGGATAGAAAAAAGGCAATGGACCCGGTATTGTTTTAAGTGACAAAACTATAAACAATAGGAGTCCATTACCCATGAGTCACATTTTAACATTATCGGATAGAACTGTCATCCAAACGCTGCTTAAGGTTGGTTACTCACAAAAACAAATTGCTAAAGAAGTTGGTGTAGCTCCTTCAACCATCAACTATGAACTAAAGCGCTGTCCTAAGGGATACTATGACGCTGATCAAGCTCAGGAAGACTGCGAAAAGAAGCTAACTCGCCGGGGGCGGAAAACTCTTCTAACAGAGAATTTAAGAGAATTCGTCCGTGGGATCATTCTCGAACAGCGGTGGAGTTTTGAAGTCATCGCGCATATTCTCCAAATGCCATTCAAAACCCTCTATAACTGGCTGGACAAGGGCTGGTTGGACATCAAACGCGAGGTCCTTCCAGACCACGGTGTGCGGTACCGAAAGAGCCACGATGGTCGTGGTCAGTACACACGTGGGGCGAAGTTTATCGACCAACGTCCGGACGAGGCTAACCTGCGTCAAGAGATTGGTCATTTTGAAGTCGATACCATCCTATCAGGAAAAACCAGGGGCGAGGTCCTAGCTACCTTTACTGATCGTAAGTCCCGACTAATGATTATTCGTCGTTTACCGGGACGTGATAAGTAAAGCTATGACTAAGGCAATCCTAGAGCTTAACGAGGAGTTGCGCGGCTTGATCAAGTCAATCACCAGCGATCACGGTAAGGAATTCGCAGGCTTCAAGGAAATTGAAGCCTACGGAATTGCCCATTATTTTGCCCACCCGTATGCGCCACATGAACGCGGAACCAACGAACGGTTGAACCGCGAGCTTCGGCTACACATTCCAAAGAACCAGCCAATTGAGAGCGTTACGGACGAAGAGCTGACCATGATCTCAAAGTACTTAAATTGGCGTCCCCGGAAATGTTTGGGATGGAAAACGCCACTCCAAGTCTTCTTTGGTGACTTGTCCGAAAAATTCGATTAATTGTTGCAATCTACCATTTTCATAAAAATAGCCTCAAAAGTCATCACTTTTTATTTCTTAAAGTGACAACTTTTAAGGCTATTGTACGGCAGACCTAGTGCCTAAATACGACCTGCCCGGGAAGTCATTTGCCATCCTCCTTTACCCGGCACTCACCGTCGGCCGGCCCAGTTTAAACTGGCTTTTGAGCCGCCCGGCGATCATCATGGCGGCCACCAAGAAGATAAAGCAGGTGGCAAAACCGGCCTGGATCCCAAAGAGGGTCCCCCGGTGGCCCCACTGCCCCATTAAGCCGACGACAGAAACGAGCACCGCCGTTCCCAGCGAGGCCGCTACCTGACGGATGGTGTTAAAAGTCGCTACCCCGTCTGGCACCAGGTCAAAGGGTAAGATCCCCAGGGCGTGGGTTTGCAGGGGGATCAGCATCGAAACCAACCCCAGCTGGCGCACCGCCTGAAAGAGCGCTAAGACCACCGGCCCACTAGCGGCGCCAATCGTAGCTTGAAACAGGGTCCCCGCTCCGTCCACCACCAGTCCGAACAAGACCAGCCGCCGCACCGACAAGCGGTCGTACAACCGCCCGCTTAACCGCGACAAGAACCCCGTCACTAGCGCCCCCGGCAGGATCACTAGTCCTGACACCAGGGCGCTTTTTTGTTGAACGTTTTGCACTAGGAGCGGCAATAAGATGGTGTTGCCAAACATGGTCGCCACGATCAACATGTTGATCAAGGTTGCCACCACGAATTGATCATAGGCCATCACCGAGAAGTTAATCAAGGGCGCCTTAACCCCGCGTTGGCTGAAGTAAAAGATGACTAACGCGATCGCCCCGACAACTAAGAGCCCCAGCACCTGCCAGGTCCAAAACGGGCTGGTCGAAACGTTGGATAGCCCCATCAGTAATGCCCACAGGCCGATTGAGACAATCGCCATCCCGCGGGTGTCGAAGTGGGGGTTTTCGTTGTGGGGGATCCGGGGCAACTGGATCACCGCCGCCACTAAGGTGAGTACGGAGAAGGGCACGATTACCAAAAAGAGCCAGCGCCAGGATAGGTCGTCTAGGATTAGCCCCGACACGGTCGGACCAATGATCGGCGAGAAGTTAAAGGCCAGTCCAATGATCCCCATGATCGTCCCCTTTTTCTTGGGTTCGGCGTAGCGGATCGCCAAGACGTTGACCAGGGGCATCATGATCCCCGCCCCAGCCGCTTGAACCACCCGGGCAATCACGACCGTCCAAAAGGTGGGCGCCACCGCTCCCCCCACCGTGCCGACTAAAAAGACCGCCGTGGCGATGATAAAAAGGGTGCGAAAGGACCAGCGCCGAATCAGGTAGGCCGATAACGGGATCATCATGGCGTTCGTTAGCATGTAGGCGTTGATGATCCACTGCACCGTCCCCTCACTCACGCTAAAGACCCGCATTAACTGGGGCAACCCCGTATTCATCAGGGTGGAACACAATAACCCAAAGAAGGTCCCAAAGACCATAATGACTAGTGACCGTGCAATTCGTTGATCCTTCAATTTTCTTCTCCCGCTCCTAAGTAACGATAATTTCTTAAATATACCACTTAGCCGGGAACAAAAAAAGGCCGGGTAGCCCACCTTCCCCGGCCTCTTTAATCTTTATAACGCTGACTAATTTAACGGCCCCGCCGGTAAGGTCGGGGGGTTCCTTAAGATCGCTAGCGAGTTGATTTGGTCGGCGTGGAGCTGGTCAATTAAACCATCAACGCCGTCAAACTTAATTTCGCCGCGCAACCGTTGTATCCAACTGACGGTGACGTGCTCGCCGTAAATGTTACCCTTGAAATCAAAGAGGTAAACTTCGATCGTCTTGTGCTTATTTTGCCCAAAGGTGACGTTGTAGCCCACCGAGGCCATCCCGCCGTACCAGTGGCCGTCAACCAAGAAGTTGACCGTGTACACACCCACGGCCGGGATCCGTTCGAGCGGGTTCCAGGCGACGTTGGCGGTCGGAAAGCCGATCGTCCGGCCCCGGGCCAGACCGTGAACCACGATTCCGCTGGTTTGGTACCGGTAGCCCAGGAGCTGGTTAGCGTCTTCCACCCGGCCCTGGTCAATCAGGTCGCGGATCCGGCTGGAGCCAATCTTTGCGCCCCTGGTTTCCTGTTTTTTAACCGTCACCACGTCAAAACGGCCGGCCGCGTACCCCGCCAAGCGGTCCATCGTGGCGACGTCCTTTTTGCCATAGGTGTGGTCAAAACCGGCCACCACCGCCACCGCGTGCATCCTGACTAGGTAATCGCTGACGAACTCTTCGGGACTCAGGCTGCCGAGTTTGGCCGTGAAGTCAACCAGGTAAACCAGATCGGCGCCCAGCTGTTCCAGCAGGGCCAGCTTCCGGTCAATGGTGGTCAGGTAATGGACCCCCTCTTCGTAGCGCTGGTAGACGATCCCCGGTAGCTTTTCGTAGGTCAAAACGGCTAGGGGGACCTGGCGGCGGACCGCCTCTTCTTTGGCCCGGGCGATCACCGCTTGGTGGCCGCGGTGAACCCCGTCAAAAAAGCCCATTGCGACCACTACCGGACCGTCCGGTACCTGTTGCTCTAATAGTGGATGGTGTACCTTTATTACTTCCATTGTCTTCCCTCTAACTATTCTTAAACATCTTTTCGGGTTGGTAGTGGCGCTCAACGTGCTTATAAACGGCCTTGGTGTCCCCTTGGTAGGTAACCACCACCCGCGGCTCTTGGGGGGTTACCTCGCTTTGCTTGAGCCAGCCACCGTTTTGAACGGCTTGCCACTGCTCAGCGTTGAGTGCCAGGTGGGGCAGGTCCTTGACGGCGTAATCAAGCGGGTACAAGTTGACCATCCCGCTCGCCGTGACCATGTCTTGGATGTCATCAAGGCTCAGGGTCTGATCCAAGGTGAAGCCACCCGACTTTAACCGGGTCAAAGACGACATCACCCCCGGGTAGCCCAACTTGGCGGCCAGGTCGACGGCCAGGGTCCGCACATACGTCCCCTTGGAGCAGGCTACCTTAAAGCGGACCCGCTGGACTTGCCGTTCCTGGTCGTAACTGGTGGCTAGCAGGGTGAACCGGTCGATCGTCACTTGGCGCTTAGGGCGTTCCACGGTTTCACCAGCCCGGGCGTACTCGTATAAGCGCTTCCCCTTGACCTTCACGGCCGAATACATCGGCGGCACCTGGGTGATTTCCCCGGTCATTTCGGCCATTTTTTCCGCAATCATTTCTCGAGCGATGGGCGCCGGCACCGGCTTTTGGTCGACCACTTCCCCATCGAGGTCTTCGGTGGTCGTCGCTAGCCCAATCGTCAATTCGCCGGCGTACTCCTTACCCGAGGCCATCAGGTATTCCACGGCCTTGGTGGCGTTGCCGATCGCAATTGGTAAGACCCCGTCCACGTTGGGATCCAGGGTCCCCGAGTGGCCGACCTTCTTGGTGTGTAAAATCCGCCGCAAGCGGGCGATGCAATCAAACGAGGTCATCCCCCGCTCCTTATAAAGTGGAATGATTCCGTCCATTGGTCTTCCTTTCTGCTCTATAAAAAAGGCCCCAACGTCCACTAAACGAACGCTAGGGCCCAACTACTATTAGAGCTCGTTATTTTTGTGAAGCTCGTTCAGCAGCTCGTCAATGCGACTCCCGTATTCAATCGATGGGTCGCGGACAAACTTAATTTCCGGTGCCTTGAAAATATTCAGGCGGCTCCCCAGCTCGCTGCGCACCAGCCCGGTCGCCTTATCCAACCCGGTTTGGGTTTTCTCGGCGTCCGAAGCCAGCTTCGACAGGATCGTGTAGTAGATCGTCGCTTGCTGCAGGTCACCCGTTACGTCAACGCCGGTCACCGTTACCCCGTTGACCCGGGGATCGCGGACCCGCTTTAAGAGGATGTCGTCGACTTCGCGCTGAATCTGTTGCGCGAGCCGTTCCACCCGGAATTGCTTATTCGACATGGCGCTCCTCCTTTACTTAACCGGAACTTCTTTCATGTGGTAAGCTTCGATGACGTCGTTTTCTTTGACGTCGTTGAAGTTCTTGATCGTCAACCCACATTCAAAGCCCATCTTAACTTCCTTAGCGTCGTCCTTGAAGCGCTTGAGTGAGCCCAATTCGCCTTCGTAAATGACCACGCCGTCACGGATCAGGCGGACCTTGGCGTCGCGGGTGATCTTACCGGAGACAACCATCCCCCCGGCAATCGTCCCGATCTTGGACGCCTTGTAAAGTTGCCGCACTTCAACTTGACCCAGCACTTCTTCTTCGTAAACTGGTTCCAGCATCCCCTTCATGGCGTCTTCAACTTCTTCGATCGCGTTGTAGATCACCCGGTGTAAGCGGATGTCGATGTTGTTAGTTTCGGCTTCGGACTTCGCCAGCGGAGTTGGGCGAACGTTAAAGCCGATGATGATGGCGTTGGAAGCTTCGGCCAGGGTAACGTCTGATTCAGAGATCGCCCCAACGGCCTTGTGGATGATGTCGACCCGCACGCCGTCAACCTGGATCTTTTGTAGGCTTTGGGCGAGGGCCTCAACGGACCCTTGCACGTCGGCCTTGATGATGATCGGCAGGGACTTCATTTCACCCTTCTTCATCGTGTCAAAGAGGTTGTCCAGGGTCACGTGACTAGTGCGGCGCCGCTTTTCGTCTTCGGCCCGCTTAGCCCGTTCTTCCCCGGCGGCCCGGGCCGTCTTTTCGTCGTCAAAGACAACAAAGTGGTCCCCGGCTTCCGGCACCCCGTTGAGCCCGGTAATTTCGACTGGCGTCGATGGGGTGGCGTCCTTGATCCGCCGGCCGTTTTCGTTGGTCATCGTCCGGACCCGACCAAAGGTGTCGCCGACCACGATTGGGTCCCCTACGTGCAGGGTCCCTTGTTGAACCAAGAGGGTGGCTACGGACCCCTTCCCCTGGTCGAGGCGGGCTTCCACCACTGCCCCAGCGGCGTTTTGGTCTGGGTTCGCCTTTAATTCCATCACTTCGGCTTGCAGCAAGATCATGTCGAGCAATTCGTCGATGTTCTTGCCGAACTTGGCGGAAACCTTGACGTAAATCGTGTCCCCACCCCAGTCTTCTGGGATCAGGCCGTATTCGGTCAGTTGTTCCGTGACGTGGTCCGGGTTAGCGCCCGGCTTGTCGATCTTGTTCACGACGACGATGATCGGCGTGCCGGCTGCCTTGGCGTGGTTAATGGCTTCGATCGTTTGTGGCATCACCCCATCATCGGCGGCCACCACTAGAACGGTGATGTCGGTGATGTTGGCCCCACGCGCCCGCATTTCGGTAAAGGCGGCGTGCCCTGGGGTGTCCAAGAAGGTGATCAACTTGTCGTTGTACTTAACTTGGTAGGCCCCAATGGCTTGGGTGATCCCGCCGGCTTCGCCTTCGGTCACGTGGGAGTGACGAATCTTGTCTAGCAAGGTCGTCTTCCCGTGGTCAACGTGCCCCATGACCGTCACAACCGGTGGCCGGTCGGCGAGGTTGGCGTCGTTGTTGATCCGTTCGTCAAAGAAGTGGTCTAAGTCGGCTACGTCGACTTGGACCTTTTCCTTGGCTCTGATCCCGTAGTCGGCCGCCAAAATTTCAATCGTGTCCGCATCCAGGGATTGGTTTTGGTTCACCATCACCCCTAACATGAAGAGCTTCTTGATGATTTCGGCTGGTGACCGGTGCAAGATCTTCCCGAGGTCCTGGGCGTTCATGCCGTTCGTGTATTCCAATACGTCCGGCAGCGGCCGATCCTTGCGTTGGGTTGGGGCCTTAGGAGCCGTGTCGCGCAGGCGTTGGTTACCCTTGTTACGGTTCTTCTTCTTGTTGTTCTTCTTACCCTTTTTAAACCAGTGTGCACCCTGACCTTGACCGTTGTTATTGTTCCGGTTAGTGGCTTGGCCACCCTGGTTGTTGTTGTTTTGGTTCCGCTTTTGGTTCCGCTTTTGGTTCCGCTTTTGGTTGCCGCCGTTACCGTTAGCATTAGCGGAACCGTTATTGCTGTTGTGGCGGTTATTGTTGCCGTTGTTGTTCCGGTTCCCCCGGTTGTCGCGGTTCTGGTTGTTTTGGCTGCCTTGGTTGGCCGGACGGCTGGCTTCCTTCTTCGCCGGGGCCGACTGGTGTTCTTGGACCTTTGGTGCCGGCTTAACAGTAGCTGGCTTACCCGCCCCCTTGGCCATTGAACGCAGCTTGTTGGCTTCGTCGGAAGTGACGGAAGACATGTGGGTCTTAACGTCCATCCCCTCCTTTTTGGCTAAGTTAACCAGGTCCTTGCTTGGCATTTTGAGCTCTTTAGCTAATTCGTAGATTCTTTCTTTGGCCATACGCTCACTCTCCCTCATTTAGTTTGGTTGTTAATTGATGGATTTTCTTTGCAAACCCTGCCCCGGTAATTCCCACGATCGTGCGCGCCTGGCCGATTGCCTGGCTAATTTCCAGCCGGGTAAAATCGTTAACCACCCGCACTTGGTGGGTTTGACACTTATCGGTCACCTTTTTAATGGTTGCCTGGCCGGCGTCACTTGCGAGCAAGACAATCCGCACCTGGTCTTTTTGAAGGGCGGTTAAGACCATCCCTTCACCAGTCACTAGCTGTCCCGCGCGCCGGGCAAGCCCGAGGAGGTTTAAAATTTGCTGACGCTGATTAATCATTCTTACCGAACAGCTCTTGGCGTGCTTGTTGGTGATCAGCGTATTGAATTAACTCATCGTAAAATTCGTCAGTGAGCGTTACGCCAAAGGCCTTGTCAAAGGTCCGTTCCTTCTTAGCCTTTTGGGCAACCGCTACGCTCACGGCAACGTAGGCACCCCGCCCCGGCTTTTTGCCGGTTGGGTCAAGCGATACTTCGTTTTCCTTGTTCTTGACGACCCGGATTAATTCTCGCTTGGGCACCATTTCTCCGGTCACGATATCCTTACGCATCGGTATTTTTTTCTTTTTAACCATTTTTTCACCCCGTTGCTTTCTTGATAAGGATTAAGTCTAGTCTTCGTCTGCGAAGCTGTCAGCGGCTTGGTCAAGCTCTGGGGCTTGGGTTGGCTGCTCTACAACTTCTGCTGCTGGTTCTGGTTGCGCTTCTTCCAGGGCCGCCGCTTGGGATGACGACTTGATGTCGATCTTGTAGCCGGTCAGCTGTGCGGCTAAGCGAACGTTTTGCCCCCGCTTACCGATCGCCAGTGACAGTTGGTCGTCCGGTACGATCACGGTGCAACCACGGTGGATCCGTTCCTCGTGTTTGCGACCGTTTTCGTCGACGCTAGCCGGTTCATCGACTTCCCCGTTGTTTTCATCGAAGAGCACCCCTTCGACTTCGGCCGGGTTCAGGGCGTTGCGGATAAATTCTTCCGGCGCCTCTTCGTACTTAACGATGTCGATGTTTTCGCCGCCCAGTTGGTTGACGATCGCCTGAACCCGGGTCCCGCGTGGTCCCACGCAAGTCCCGACTGGGTCAACGTTTTCGTCGCGGGAGAAGACGGCCACCTTGGCCCGGTCACCGGCTTCACGCACGATCCCCTTAACTTCCACGATCCCCTGTTGAATTTCCGGCACTTCCTTTTCAAAGAGCCGCTTGAGCAGGTCCGGACTGGTCCGGGAAACGAAGACCAACGGCCCGCGGGCGCCGCTCTTGTCGTTGACCCGGGTCACGTAAACTTGGATCCGGTCGTGCACCCGGTAGTGCTCGTTTGGCATTTGGTCATGCTTGTTCATGGCCGCTTCCACACCGTCACCGAGGTTGACGTAGATGTAGCGTTCGTCTTCTCGTGAGACTTCCCCTTCGACTAAATCATCCTTTAACTTGTTGTACTTGTCAAAGATGATGTTTCGTTCTTCGTCCCGTAGCTTTTGCAACACCACGCTCTTGGCGGTTTGGGCAGCCAGACGACCGAAGTTGCGCGGCGTCACTTCTTCTTTGAAGATATCACCCAGTTCGTAACCGCGGTTAACCCGCAATGCGTCGGCCAAAGAAATTTCTTCCACGTCGTTAGTGACTTCTTCAACCACCGTCTTAGCGGCGTAGACCTTAAATTCACCGGTCCGGTCACTGATTTCGACTTCCACGTTGGCCGCGTTGTCTTCGTAATTCTTTTGGTAGGCGTTGGCCAGGGCGTCCTTTAAGGCCTCAATGATGACCTCTTTTTTGATTCCCTTTTCCTTTTCCAGGATGTCCATCGCGTCGAGTAGTTCTACCCGGTCTTCCTTCTTGCTCATTTTTCGACTCCTTCAACTCTTAAAACTTAATCGCTAAGCGGGCCTTGGCAACCTTGTCCCGCGGGATTACAACCTGCTTTTGGCGGGTTTTATCCATGTACTCAATGGTTAACTCATCCGGGCTCAATTGGCGAAGATACCCTTCAAACACCTTGTGGCCGTCAATTTGTTGGTACAAAGAAACGTTCACGTATTGGTCAAGGGCCCGTTGGTAGTCCACTTCTTTTTTCAGCGGCCGTTCAGCCCCTGGCGAAGAAACTTCCAAGAAGTAGGCCTGGGGGATCGGGTCTGGAT
This sequence comes from Limosilactobacillus fermentum, assembly GCF_013394085.1. NCBI lineage: Bacteria > Bacillati > Bacillota > Bacilli > Lactobacillales > Lactobacillaceae > Limosilactobacillus > Limosilactobacillus fermentum. The sequence goes on along the minus strand of NZ_CP040910.1, from coordinate 802,730 downwards.
CGGCGCTGTCCAGTTGTTCGCTCAACTGGTCGCTGACAAGGGCACAATCTTCCAGCGTGATGCCGCCTTCCTTATCGATGTAGACCCGCAAATACCAGCTCTTGGCTTCCTGGACGAATTCAACTTCGTACAGTTCAAAGTTGTGTTCAGCTAAGATTGGTTCCACCAGTGCCGTTACGGTCTCGACTACAGTCTTATTACTCATCTCGTCACCTCCCGTTTCATTACAATAAAAAGAGCGAGCATTTCTGCTCACCCCCTCAACGAGTTATTTCAAATACTAATATACCATTCTTTGCCCGCCCTGACAAGCTTGGCGACCAGCGATCTCTTTTCAGGGCTAAATTTTAGTCCTTTTTATAAATTAACCAGCGGCGCCCCCACCCTGCTTAACGACATGATTTCACTAAGGCTGGTGGCCGCCGTAAAGAGGGGCACCCCGTTACTCAGGGCGTAGTAGTTCAATGGTGCTATCGTGGTTTGCGCTTCGTCATCATTAACCACTGCCCAGACCCGTTGGTGTTCCAGCGTTGGCAATTGCTGGCTTGCCCAGACCTCGACCCGGAGCCCCGCTTGTTCAAGTTGAGCCCGTAATTTAGAGTTAGTAGCGGCAACTGGGTCAAGTAAGACGATTTGACCCTTCACCGGCGTTACTAAGCCATAACTATTAGCAAGCGCCTTGGCCAAAGCTACGGCCGGGCTTTCATCAATTCCAATTGTTTCCCCAGTTGACTTTATTTCCGGCGCCAACCGGCAAGTAAGTCCGGCCAACTTAGCAAAGGAAAAGACCGGCGCTTTGACGGCGAAGTGGTTACTTGGGGTTGCTAAACCACTTGGTAAACCTAAGTCGACCAAGGTTTCACCCAGGATTAGCCGGGTAGCTAGCTTGGCTAAGTGATACCCAGTCACCTTACTCATAAACGGTACCGTCCGGCTGGCCCGCGGGTTGACTTCAATCACATAGACCCGGTCGGCAACGATGAATTGAATGTTCATCATTCCCAGACAGTGGACCCGTTGACCAATTGCAATCGCAGTTTGAACAATTTCTTTTTGCTGGGCTGACGTCAGGCGAACTGGTGGGTACAGGGCCATCGAATCACCCGAGTGAATCCCGGACCCCTCCAAATGCTCCATGATCCCGGGGATCAAAACGTCGTGACCGTCGCTTAAGATGTCGACTTCGCACTCAAGCCCAGCTACGTAGTGATCAATCAGAACCGGTTGGTTGGGGGCCGCCTTCAGGGCCTTGTTGACGTAGGTTACCAATTCGGTTTCGTTTTCCACGACCGCCATTGCCCGACCACCCAGCACGAAGCTTGGCCGCACCATTACCGGATAGCCAACCACCGGTGCAATCACCTTGGCCTCGGCTAAATTGAGCGCCGTGGCCCCCTTTGGTTGGGCGATTCCAGCGTCCTTGAGTAATTCCTCAAACTGGTGGCGGTCCTCGGTCTGTTCAATCCCCTGGAGTGAGGTGCCCAGAATTTTAACCCCCCGTTTAACCAGTTCCTTGGTCAGGTTAATGGCCGTTTGACCCCCAAACTGAACGATCACCCCGCGTGGCTGCTCTAGGTTGACCACGTTCATGACGTGCTCAATCGTCAGCGGTTCAAAGTAGAGTTTGTCGGAAATTGAAAAATCGGTCGAAACCGTTTCGGGATTGTTATTGATAATGATCGCACGGTAGCCGGCCTCTTGAATCGCTTGAACGCAGTGGACGGTCGTGTAATCAAATTCGACCCCCTGACCAATCCGAATTGGACCAGAACCAAGCACTAACACACTATTACCCAGTGGCTGACTCTCGTTATTGCCCGGGAAATAACTGCTGTAATAGTACGGGGTCGCACTAGCAAACTCCCCGGCACTGGTATCAACGGTCTTGTAAACCGGGGCTAACCCCGCACTTTTAGCTAGCTGCTCAACGGTCGACAACGAACATCGGAGCGCACTGGCGAGCATGGCGTTGGTAAAGCCAAACCGCTTGGCACTAACCACTACCTCTCCCCCCTGCGATACTAATTCCCGCTTTAGTTGCCAAATGTGGGCCAGCTTGTGCAAGAAGAAGGGGCTGATCTTGGTCCATTCCGCTAAGTCAGCGGTTGAATAGCCCCGTTTAAGGGCGACGAAGAGCTCAAACAGTCGCAGGTCAGTTGGTGATTTAAGAGCTGCCACCAATTCCTGGTCGCTTAGCTGATCATCGTTAGCCGGCAGGAGGCTCGCCTGAACCCCAGGGTCAATTTCCAGCGAGTCAATTGCCTTTAAGAGCGCCTCTTCAAAGGTTAGACCGATGCCCATCACCTCCCCGGTTGCCTTCATTTGAGTCCCTAAGTGGCGATCGGCTCCACCGAATTTGTCAAAGGGGAAGCGCGGTAACTTAACAACTACGTAGTCGAGGGCTGGCTCGAAGGCAGCGATTGTGGTCTGGGTAACCGGATTGGTGATTTCACTCAAGTTAAGGCCAACGGCGATCTTAGCGGCAATCTTGGCGATCGGGTAGCCAGTCGCTTTGGAGGCGAGGGCCGACGAACGGCTAACCCGCGGGTTAACCTCAATCACGTAATAATCATCACTAATCGGTGACTGGGCCAGTTGAACGTTGCAGCCCCCTTCAATCTTTAGGGCGGCCACGATCGCTAGGGCTGCTGACCGAAGCCGTTGGTACTGAACATCCGGCAGGGTTTGGTTGGGCGCCACTACGATTGAATCACCGGTGTGAATACCGACCGGGTCGAAATTTTCCATGCAACAAACACTTATCTCGTCCCCGTTGGCATCGCGCATTACTTCAAACTCAATTTCCTTTAAGCCGGCGATACTTTGCTCAATCAGGCATTCCGTAACCGGCGACTGAGCTAGCCCCCGTTTAGCAATCAGCTCAAGCTCTTCCTGGTCGTTGGCGATCCCGCCTCCGGTTCCCCCAAGAGTGAAGGCCGGTCGAACGATTACTGGATAGCCCGCTTCTTCGGCAAACTGACAAGCTGCCTCGACAGTGTGAACGGTTAGGCTCGCCGGCACCGGTTGCCCAATCTCCTCCATTAACTGCTTAAATTGCTCTCGGTCTTCGGCCTCCTGGATCGTTTGTAAATCGGTGCCTAAAAGAGTGACGCCGAACTTCTTTAAGACGCCGGCTTGGTCGAGCTCGATGGCCAGGTTCAGACCGGTTTGCCCGCCCAGGGTTGGCAAGAGGGCGTCGGGGTGCTCCAGTTCAATAATCTCGGTTAATGACGGTACCGTCAGTGGCTCCAAGTAGACTTGGTCAGCAATTTGATCGTCCGTCATGATCGTAGCTGGATTGGAATTGACCAAGACCACCTGATAACCCTCTTCCTTAAGGCTGATGCAGGCCTGGCTGCCAGCGTAATCAAACTCAGCGGCTTGACCGATCACAATTGGTCCCGACCCGATCACTAAGATCTTGTGTAAATCCGTTCTCTTAGGCATTGACCGCCACCCCCGTTTCCATTAACTGTTTAAAGTGACTGAAAAAGTTCCGGGCGTCGTTTGGGCCCGGCCCGGCCTCTGGGTGAAACTGGACCGAAATGACCGGGTCGCCAACCAAGGTTAGCCCCTCTACCGTGTGGTCGTTGCCCTCAACGGCAGTTACCTTTAAGCCGGTCTTCTTGAGGCTGGTGGGATCAACGGCATAGCCATGGTTTTGACTGGTCATGATCGTTTGCTGTGAGGCCAACAGCGTCACCGGGTGATTAGCCCCCCGGTGGCCAAAAGGCAGCCGATAAGTGGTTGCACCATTAGCTAGGGCTAACAATTGGTGTCCCAAACATATTCCCGCCAGCGGGTAGTCGTGTTCCAAACCTCGAATTAGGGGTAAGACCGCCTGGTAGTCCAGCGGATCGCCGGGACCGTTTGAAATCAAGACCCCGGCCGGGTTGAGCTCATGGACCTCGGCGACCGCCGCCGATGGTGGTAAGACGACGACTCGACACCCACAGTCCACTAAATTATCAATAATCCCCTGCTTCACCCCAAGATCGATCAGGGCAACGGTCAGGTTGGCTGTTGGGTCCGTAGCACCAGCGTTTCGAGCGGGAAGTTTCTGCTGGCCGACCAACCGGCTATATAAGTTCGTAAACTCAGTTGGGGTCACCAGCTGATTAACTAGCAGGGTCTTAACGGTGCCGTCTTCGCGTAAGTGCATGGCAATCGCCCGGGTGTCAACACCCTCAATTCCCGGCACGTGATGGTCGACTAACCAAGCATCCAAGGTCTGGCCAGTCGGTCCCGGTTCGTTTTCGAGCTGACGGACGATCACGGCACCAGCGGTCACTTGCTTGCTTTGACTTTGGCCGGGCCAAATACCGTAAGTACCGATTAGGGGGTTAGTAAAGGTTAGTAGTTGGTTTAAGTAGGATGGATCGGTCAGGGATGCTTGGTAGCCAGTCATGGCGGTGTTAAACACCAACTCTCCGGCCACTTGCGCCCCCAGGTCCCCAAAGGCGGTCCCCGGGTAGGTGGTCCCGTCCTCTAAGATGAGGTATTTATTCATTTTAACGGCTCCTTTATTCGTGTTATGTGTATAAATATTTAGTGACGATCATAACGCCCTTTCACTCGCCACGCAAGGAGTAATTTTGAAATAGCGGAATTTATTGGTTATTTATGAATATTTAACGTATTTTATCCGTATTTTCTGGATAAAAATAAAAAAGATCTTGCTAATCCGGTCACTACGTTGTAGGCTGTTAGCAATCACAAAAATTTATAAAACTTGCATAAAAGAGATGAAGAAGATGAAAGTTGCCCTAATCGGGATCACCGGCTACGGCGGGATGGTCCTCTACCAAATGCTTAAAACCCACCCGGGGATCGACCAAGTTGATCTCTACGCCCGCCACTTGTCTGGCCCGACGCCCTTGAATCAGTTGGTCCCTAATTTATTTGATGACCAACCGGTGTACCCCTATGACAGCCAAAAAATCTTAGCTAACGACGGGGCGGTCTTTTTTGCCACCCCAGCCGGTGTCACGAAGACCGCTGCCCGACCATATTTAACCGCCCACTTCCCAGTAATCGACCTCTCTGGCGACTACCGACTGAAAAACGGGGCCACCTATGAGAAGTGGTACCACCAATCCCCGGCCGCCACCGCCGACCTCAAAGTCGCCCACTACGGTCTGACCGACTTCTGTGACGCTACTGACGAGAATTTGATTGCTAACCCAGGTTGTTACGCAACGGCGACCCTCTTGGGCTTGGCACCACTCATCATCGACCAGCTGATCGACCTTGATACCATTGTGGTAGACGCCAAGTCGGGAACCTCTGGCGCCGGCAAAAAGCCGACGTCAAGCACTCACTTTACTCAGGTTAATGAAAACGCCCAGCTGTATAACGTCAATCACCACAAGCACATCCCCGAAATTGTTCAACAACTGCAAGCTTGGGATCCGGCCGTTCATGCTATCCAATTCAGCACCACCCTCTTACCGATTACCCGCGGAATCCTAGCGACCATTTACGCTAAACCCAAACCGGGCGTTAACAAGGATCAGGTGGTGGCTGCCTTTAAACAAACCTACGCGACCGACCCCTTTGTCCGTTATACCGGTGAAAACTTACCCACCATTAAGCAAGTGGTCGGTACCAACTACTGCGACCTGGAGGTCTTGTTCAACGAGCGCGCCAACACGATCATGGTGGCCAGCGTAATTGACAACCTGATTAAGGGCGCCGGTGGCCAGGCAATCCAAAACTTCAACCAACGTTTTAACTTCGCACCGACCGCTGGTTTACCGACGGCTCCCCTCCTGCCGTAGCTTCAAAAGAGAAAGGAATTGTTACCATGACTAAACACGAAATTAACACCTTAACCACTTTCACTTGGCCCAAGGGTTTTTATGCCGACGGGATACACGCTGGTCTGAAGGAAGAAAAAAAGGACCTGGGCTGGCTATATTCCAAGGTGCCGGCCGCTGCCGCCGGGGTCTACACCACCAACCAGTTCCAAGCCGCCCCGACCAAGCTAACGAAGCAAACCGTCAACTTGGCCCACCAACTCCAAACGGTGGTTATGAACAGCGCTAACGCTAATTCTTGCACCGGGCCCCAGGGCATGGTTAACGCCAAAACAATGCAACACCTAGCAGCCAAGAAGCTGGGCTTAACCGATCAGTTGGTCGGCGTGGCCTCAACTGGGATCATCGGCGAACCACTACCAATGGATAAGATCACAAACGGGATTAGCCAACTCAGCCTAACCAAGTCCGCCGCCGTGACCGAGGCGGTTTTGACCACCGACAAGCACCCCAAGTCGATCAGCGTCCAGTTTGAGTTCAATAACGAACCAGTCACCGTGACCGGCTTTGCCAAGGGGTCGGGAATGATCCACCCCAAGATGGCGACCATGCTAGGCTTTGTGACCACCGACGCTAAGATTGACGGGGTGGCCCTACAGCAGCTGTTAAACCAGCAGGTTGACGAAACCTTCAACCAGATCACGGTTGACGGCGACACCTCCACCAACGACATGGTACTGGTCTTGGCCAACGGGATGGCCCAAACCTCACCAGTAACGGCAGATCCGGCTGGCTACGCCCTCTTTGCCGCCGCCTTCCACCAGGTGCTGAGTTTCTTAGCCAAGTCGATTGCTAAGGATGGCGAAGGGGCGACCAAGTTAGTCGAAGCCGACGTTTTGCACGCCTACAACCACGACGAAGCCCAAATGGTGGCTAAGGCCATTGTCGGCTCTAACCTGGTCAAGGCCGCCATCTTCGGCGAGGACCCGAACTGAGGGCGCCTGATGGGGGCAATTGGACAAACCAAGGCCCACTTGGACACCAACCACGTTGACGTTTGGCTCAACGACCAACCCGTCGTCAAGGACAGTCAGGCCTATCTGATTGACCCACAGGTGGTTGCCAGCCACCTCCACGAAAACCAGGTAAACGTTAAAGTCGACCTCCATAACGGCAAGGCGCTCGGCCAGGCCTGGGGGTGTGACCTGACCTACCAGTACGTCAAGATCAACGCCTCGTACCACAACTAGGAGGGGCTTATGACAGAGACCATCGTTATCAAAGTTGGCGGCCACGCCAGTAAACTCTTAGACGACCAGTTCTACCACCAACTTGCCAAGTGGCGCGCCCAGGAAAAACACGTCTTGATCATCCACGGCGGCGGACCCCAGATTAGCCAGTGGCTGGACCTGATGAAGCTGCCTAACCACAAGGAAGACGGGGTCCGGGTTTCCACCCCAGCCTGCCTAGAAGTGATTCAAGCCGTCTTATTAGGGGTGGTTCAACCGGCCCTGTGCCACCAGTTGACCACTCACCACCTCCCCGTGGTTGGCCTAAACACTAACGACCACCACTTACTAGCTGGTAATTACCTCGACCAGCCCCACTTTGGTGAGGTCGGCCAGATCACCGGGGTCAATCAGGCATGGCTGGACCAACTTCTGACCAACGAAATTGGCGTCTTAGCCCCGTTGGCCCAAACAGCCAGCGGTCAACTCTTAAACGTTAACGCTGACACGGCCGCCGCCGAAATTGCCACCCGACTTGGCGCCAGCAAGCTCGTCCTCTTAACCGACGTGCCCGGGGTCTTAAAGGCTGGCAAGGTCTTGCCACGCCTTGATCAGACCGGTGCCAACCAACTCTTCGCCCACCACCAAATCACGGCCGGTATGATGCCGAAACTAACCGCCGCTTTTTCCGCCCTAAAGAGGGGCGTTGCTAACGTTTCAATCACTAATGACCTCACCCAGTCAGGGACCGCCCTGGCCCACCAGGTCAGCGCTTAAAAGGAGCAGCCCATGAGTAATATTTTTAATACCTACAACCAATACCCCATTGACATCGTTGCCGGCCACGACTGGCACCTCACCGATAAAAACGGTCAGACCTACCTTGACTTCACCAGCGGGATCGGGGTTTGTAACTTTGGCTACAGCAACGAGCAAATCACCGATAACGTTTTCGAGCAAGCCACCAAGATTTGGCACACCTCTAACCTTTACCAAAGCCAATTGACCGAAGATGTCGCCGGCCTCCTTGCCGGTCCCGACAAGCTAGCCTTTTTCTGCAACTCGGGCACCGAGGCTAACGAGGCCGCAATGAAGTTCGCCCGTAAGACAACCGGGCGCTCCAAAATGGTCACCTTTCACAACAGTTTCCACGGTCGGACTTACGGGGCGATGTCCTTAACCGGTAACGAGGCGATTAAGGTTGGTTACGCCCCGCTGGTCCCGGACGTCACCTTTGGCGATTACAACAGCAATTCGGCCCTCTCCTTAATTGACGACCAAACCGCCGGCGTGATCTTGGAAGTCGTCCAGGGCGAAGGTGGGGTCATCAACGGTAAGCCAGACTGGTTGACCAAGGTCCAAACCGCCTGCCACCAAGCCGGCGCCCTCTTGATTATCGACGAAGTCCAAACCGGGATCGGGCGGACGGGCAAGAAGTTCGCTTACCAGCATTACAACCTGAATCCCGATGTGGTCACGGTCGCCAAGGGAATCGGCAACGGTCTGCCACTCGGGGCGATGCTCGGCAAAAAGAAGTTCGCCGCCACCTTTGGCCCCGGTTCGCAAGGGACCACCTTTGGCGGCAACAAACTTTCCTTGGCAGCGGCCAAGGGGGTCTTACAGCAGCTAACCCCGTCGTTTTTAGCGATGGTTGACGAAAAGGCCGCCAGCGTTTGGAACTACCTAAATGAAAAGATAGACACCCTGCCGGCGGTCGAAAGCATCTCGGGTTTCGGCTTGATGATTGGCGTTCACCTAAGCCCGGTGGTCGACGTCAATGACGTCATCACCCAACTGCAAGCAAAGGGCCTCTTAACCCTGTCGGCCAAGCACAACACTCTTCGCCTCTTGCCACCTTTGGTAATGACCGAACACGATCTAAAGAAGGGGCTGGACATGATTACGGATGTCTTAGAAAGCGCTGTAACTACGACTGCTTAAACAAAAAGAGACGATGACAAATTTGCCATCGCCTCTTTTTTATTCGCAGATATTAATGTAGTCGCTAACCCTTGCCTTAGCTTAGCCAGCCGACCCGCCGAGGAGGTTAGTTGCCACTCCCATTACAACATGTCAAACAAGGACAGCTGGTTTTCGTCTGGGAGTTGGTCTAAGACGTGGTTGACGGTCATAAACTCGATCAAGGTCTTGGAGACCTTCCCCCGTTCGGAGAGGTCTTGCTTGGACAAGAAGGGCTTTTCCTCCCGGGCGGCCACGATCTGCTTGGCAACGTTGATCCCCAGTCCCGGGATCGCCCGGAACGGCGCAATTAGGGTGTCGCCATCAATTAACCAGTCGGTGGCGTCGGAGCGTTCGATGTCGACCATCTTAAACTTAAAGCCCCGCTCCAGCATTTCGTTAGCCAGCTCCAGGATCGTCAGCAGTGACTTTTCCTTGGCCGTGGCTTCGTTGCCCTTGCTGGTAATTGCTTGCATCGCTGACTTAACGGCTTCCTTGCCGTGGCTCATGGCGACGACGTCAAAGTCATCGGCCCGCACCGAGAAGAAGGCGGCGTAGTAAACCAGCGGGAAGTAGACCTTAAAGTAGGCAATCCGCAGGGCCATCAAGACATAGGCGGCCGCGTGGGCCCGCGGGAACATGTACTTGATCTTCAAACACGAGTCGAGGTACCACTGCGGCACGCCGACTTCGGTCATCTTCTCTTGCCACTCTTCGGGGATCCCCTTTCCCTTACGGACGTGTTCCATGACCTGGAAAGAGGTTTCCGAATCCAACCCGTAGTGGATCAAGTCGGTCATGATGTTATCCCGGCACCCGATCACGTTGGCAATCGTGGCGGTGCCGTTTTTAATCAGTTCCTGGGCGTTATCGAGCCACACCCCGGTCCCGTGGGAGAGCCCGGAAATTTGCAGGAGTTGGGAATAGTTTTGCGGGTGGGTGTCTTCTAGCATCCCCCGCACAAAGCGGGTCCCAAATTCGGGCAGCCCGAGCGTCCCGGTCTTGGAGTTGATCTGTTCTTCGGTCACCCCGAGCGCTTCGGGGCTGGAGAAGAGGCTCATCACCCCGGGGTCGTCCATCGGGATCGACTGCGGGTTGATCCCCGACAGGTCCTGGAGGGCCCGGATCATGGTTGGGTCATCGTGGCCCAGGATGTCCATCTTCAAAATATTGTCGTGGATCGAGTGGAAATCGAAGTGGGTCGTTTCCCAGGCCGCCGATTGGTCGTCGGCCGGGTACTGAACCGGCGTGAAGTCGTAAATTTCCATGTCGTCGGGCACGATGATGATCCCGGCCGGGTGCTGGCCGGTCGTCCGCTTGACCCCGGTCGCCCCGCTGGCCAGCCGGTCCTCTTCGGCGCCGCGGAACTGAACTTCCTTGTCACGTTCGTAGGCCTTGACGTAACCGTAGGCGGTCTTATCGGCGACCGTCCCGATCGTGCCGGCCCGGTAAACGTTATTTTCACCGAACAAGACCTTCATGTAGTTGTGGGCGATCGGTTGGTAGTCCCCTGAGAAGTTCAAATCGATATCCGGAACCTTATTCCCCTTAAAGCCCAAGAAGGTTTGGAAGGGGATGTCGTGGCCGTCACCAATCATCTTGGTCCCACACTTCGGGCAGTCCTTGTCGGGCAAGTCAAAGCCCGAGGAGTATTCCCCCTTGGTGTAAAAGTGCGAGTACTGACAGTTCGGGCAGCGGTAGTGCGGCGGTAGTGGGTTAACCTCGGTAATCCCAGACAAAGTGGCGACCACACTGGAGCCGACCGACCCCCGTGACCCGACCAGGTAGCCGTCCTTAGTTGACTTGGCCACCAGCCGCTGGGCGATCAAGTAGTGGACCGAGAACCCGTTGGAAACGATCGAGTTCAGTTCCAATTCAACCCGGTCCTTAACCAGTTGCGGCAGCGGGTCACCGTACCATTCCTTGGCCGTCGTCCAGGTCCGGTCCTGAATTTCTTGTTCGGCCCCCTCCATGTGCGGCGGGTACAAGCCGGCCTTAACCGGGCGGATCCCGTCGTCGACCATGTCGGCAACCAGGTGGGTGTTATCAACGACAATCTGCTTGGCGACGTCCTCGCCCAGGAAGGAGAAGAGGTCGAGCATCTCGTCGGTGGTCCGGAAGTGCACGTCGGGGCGCTCGGTCCGGTTCAAGGGGTTGGCACCCCCCTGGGAGTTGATCAGAATCTTACGGTAAATGGCGTCTTCGGGGTTAATGTAGTGGGCGTCCCCGGTGGCCACGACCGGCTTATTCAGGGCGCTACCGAGTTTTACCATGTTCTTTAGGATGTCTTCTAAGTGGGCCTGATCCGTGATCACGCCACTCTCTAACAGTGGAGCATAATTAGGCTTGGGCTGGACCTCGATGTAATCGTAAAATTCTGCCAACCGTTTGGCCTCGCCGTAACCCTTTTGCATCATGGCGGTGAAGACTTCCCCGTCGGCACAGGCGGTCCCGAGCAAGAGCCCCTCCCGGTAGCGGTTCAAAACCGAACGCGGAATCCGGGGTACCCGGGCAAAGTACTCGACGTTGGACAAAGAAACTAGCTTGTAAAGGTTCTTCAAGCCAGCCTGGGTCGCCGCCAAGATGGTGACGTGGAACGGCCGGGCGTGGCGGTAAGCCCCGTTGTCAGTCATATGCTTGTTCAAGTCGTCGACGTAGGTCACCCCGTAGCGCTCCTCGGCGTCCTTTAAAAAGATCGCCAGCAAGTGGCCGGTGGCTTCGGAGTCGTAAGAGGCCAAGTGGTGGTGCTCCAAGGAGACCTTAAAGCGCTTGCTCAGGGTGTTCAAGCGGTAACCGCGAAAGTCCGGGTGCAAGAAGCGGGCCAGCGGCAAGGTGTCGATGACCGGCTGCTTGATTTGCCCCATCCCGTGCCGTTCGTAGGCCACGTTCATAAAGCCCATATCAAAGGAGACGTTGTGCCCGGCTAACAGCGAGCCGTCCGCAAAGTCGTCAAAGAGCTTGAGGACCTCTTCTTCGGTCTTGGACCCCTGCACCATGTCGTCGGTGATCGAGGTCAGGGCGGTCGTTTGTTCCGACAGGTGGAAGCCCGGGTCGATGAATTGGTCGAAGTGGTCTAAGACCTCGCCATCTTGCATCTTGACGGCCGAAACTTGGATGATCCGGTCGTAGATGGCCGACAGCCCGGTCGTTTCAATGTCGAAGATCACGTAGGGCTGGCCCTTGAGCGGCAGGTGGTTTTCGTTATAAACCAGCGGCACCCCGTCATCAACCACGTTGGCCTCGACGCCGTAGAGCATCTTAATCTTGCTTTCGTCCTTTTTCCCGTCGTACGAGGAGCTAAAGGCCTCCGGGAAGCCCTGTAAGCCGGCGTGATCGGTAATGGCGATCGCCGGTTGGCCCCACTTAATCGCCTGCTTAACGTATTCGCCGATCGTGTTGGTGGCGTCCATCGTCGACATGGTGGTGTGGAGGTGTAACTCAATCCGCTTTTGGTCGGCCGGCGCCGTGTCCTGGCGTTCCTGGTGGGAGACCTCGTTAATGTCGCGGGCGTTAATCACCAGGTCGCGCATGTAGGTGTCTTCTTGCACCGAACCGCGGACCTTGACCCACATCCCCTTTTCCAGGGCGGCAAAGAGCGGCTTATTGGTCCCCCGCCGGTCGGAGAACATCTTAACCGAAAACGAGGAGGTGTAATCGGTAATCTCTAGGATCAGGATCTGGCGCTCCGAGCGCAGTTCCTTGATCTCCTTGGCAAAGACGTACCCTTCGACGACCACCTGGCTCTCCTCTTCGGTGATCGTGGCCATCCGGGTCACCTGATCGTTCGGCCCGAGCTTTCTGCCGATCACAATTGGGCCGTCGGGGGCCGCACTGGCGGTCGCCTGTTTCTTTTGCTTGGCTTGTTCGATCTGGGTGCGGGCCTGTTTAACCAGCTCCTCGTCGGCCTTTTGTTGCTTGGCCTTTAATTCCTCAATCTTGGCTTGGGACGCACTCTGGTCGACCAGGGTGTGGATATGAAAGGCCGGAAAGCCCACCTGCTGGTAGCCCTCCTCGATCTTGCCTAGGAGCTTGGTGGCAAAGATCTGTTCGACGGCCTCGTTTTCCATCAGCAGGCTCACCCGCCCGTCGTCGAGCTCCGGCGAGGTCTTTAAGCAGATTTCCTGGGCCATCGGCGAATTGCCGGCCACCATCCGGACCACGTAAGGCCAGTAGTCGCTAATCAAGTTTGGGACCAGCTCCCCTTGGTCGGTCGTGATCTCAAAGCGGACCTGGGCCTTGGCCAGTTGGTGAAAGGAAACCGCCGTTTTTTGTTCCAGCTGGGTGAAGACGGCTAGCGGCAAGACCTCCCTTAAGTGAAGGTGCAACTCCCACACCCGTGACTGCTGGTGAACCACCACTTGGTCAATCGCCCCGCCCGTTAAGTGGGAGTCGGCATAGTCAATTTGCTCCAGTAACTTTTCAAACTGTTCCTGTTTGCTTAGGGCCACAAAATCCCTCCTCTTTCTAACACGCCGTCAGGGCGCACTCTTTCAAACGTTTGTTCGCAAACTAAATTCTAACATCTTACTGGGTGAATGCAAGAAAAAACAAAAGTGGCCGGTGAAATCCCCGAACCACTTTCGCTTGTTATTCAGCCGTTTGCTTAAGCAAGATGGCGATGTTGGTGGCCAATTCTTCCTTGTGCACTTCCAAGGTTTCACCGGTCTTGCGGATCTTGATTTCCACGATCCCTTCGCCGGCCTTCTTACCGACCGTGACCCGGATCGGCACCCCGATCAAGTCGGCGTCGGCAAACTTGACCCCGGCCCGTTCCTTGCGGTCGTCAACGAGGACTTCGTAGCCGGCCTCTTCTAGGTTGGCCGTAATTTCTTCGGCCATGGCCATCTGGTCTTCCTTCTTGGCGTTAACTGGAATCACGTGGATGTCAAACGGTGCCACGGCTTGCGGCCACACCAGCCCGTTTTCGTCGGCGTTTTGTTCGGAAATGGCGGACAGCAGGCGGGAAACCCCGATCCCGTAGCAACCCATGATCATCGGCACGTCGCGGCCATTTTGGTCCAGCACCGTCGCCCCGAAGACCTCGGAGTAGTGGGTCCCCAGCTTGAAGATGTGACCAATTTCGATCCCGTTGGTGAACTTGATTGGTAAACCGTCCGGCGCCGTTTCACCTTCTTGAACGGTCCGGAAGTCGCCAAACTGATCCACCTTAAAGTCGCGGTTGAAGTTGGCGTTGATGTAGTGGTAACCATCGTCATTAGCACCCAGGGCCATGTTAATCATCCCCTGCAGGTGTTGGTCAGCCAGGATGGTGACGTCTTCTTTGACCCCGATCGGTCCCAAGGAGCCCGGGTGTGCGCCTAGGTACTTTTCGGTGTCTTCTTCGGAGGCCATCAACAATTCTTCGCAGCCCAGGTAAGAAGCGACCTTGGTTTCGTTAACCTCGTCGTTGCCCCGCATCAGAACCATCACCGGCTTAAGCTCTTCGCCTTCAAACTTGGCTAAGAAGACCATGCTCTTTAAGATTTGGCTGGCTTCCAGGCCCAGGCTTTCGGCGGCTTCGTCAACCGTGTGGGCGCCCGGGGTCGCCTTCTTGGTCAATTCGGCCTCTTCACCGATTTGCTTCGTCGGGGTGAACTTGGTGGTTGCCTTTTCCAGGTTGGCGGCGTAATCGCCGTCCGTGTAGGCAATCACGTCTTCACCAATTGCGGCCGGGGCGGAGAATTCTTGGGAGTTCTTGCCCCCCATCGTCCCGGAATCGGCTAAGATCACCTTGTAATCAAGGCCAATCCGGTCAAAGATGTTGCGGTAGGCCTTAGCTTGCAGATCGTAAGCCTGGTCTAAGCCGGCTTGATCGGCAGAGAAGGAGTAACCGTCGAGCATTTCAAATTCCTTGCCCCGCAAGATCCCGTAACGCGGCCGGTCCTCGTCGCGGTACTTATCTTGTAGTTGGTAAACGACCAGCGGCAGCTTCTTGTAGGAGTGGATGGCGTCACGCAGGATGGAGGTGACCGTTTCTTCGTGGGTCGGCCCCAGGATGAAGTCGCGTTCCCGGCGGTCCTTTAACTTAAACAGGTTGTCCCCGTATGCCTCGTAACGGCCAGATTCCTTCCATAAGTCGGCCGGCAAGAGTCCCGGCAGGAGCATTTCGACCGCCCCGGCCTTGTCCATTTCCTCGCGGATGATTTGTTCAATCTTACGGATGACCCGGTAGGCCAACGGCAAGTAGGCCCACACCCCGGCGGAAACTTGGTAGATGTAGCCCGCCCGGACCATCATCTTGTGGGATAAGACTTCGGCGTCTGCCGGTGCTTCCTTTTGGGTTGGAATCAGCATCTGTGACTGCTTCATAAATCGATTCTCCTTCTTCTTCAAAAAAATTTGTTAATGGATAAAGTAGCGTTGAATGTCGTTATAGGTCACAAGGACCATCAGGATCATCAAGAGGGCAAAGCCAGCCAAATTCAAAATCCCCTCCACTTTTTCGGGAATTGGCCGGCGAATGATGCCTTCGACAATGTTTAAGAGGAGCTTCCCCCCGTCTAAGGCCGGGATCGGAATCAGGTTAACGATCCCTAGGTTAATCGACAGCATCGCCAAGAAGGCGAGGATGCCGTTAATCCCTAACGAGGTGGCCGGCGAGGTGCCGGCGTAAATTGCCACCGGCCCCCCCAGGTCGTTTAAGCTAAAGCCGTGCGTAATCATGTGGCCGAGCACCGCAAAGATCAGGGTGCCGGCGGTGATAAATTGGCGCCAGCCGTAGTTAATGCGGGCGACCGGATCAAACTTCTCCTCTTCTCTGATCCCGATCATCCCGACCGTTTGGCTCCCCTGTTTGGTGGCCTTAGGCGTCACGGTGGTGTGGTAGGTCTTGCCATCGCGCTGGTAGGTAACGGCGAGCTTCTTCCCCGGGTTAGGGGAAATTGCCTGGGAAATATCGTTCCAGGTGCTGACCTTGGTCGTCGCCACCCTGGTAATTTTATCGCCGCTCACCAGGCCGGCCTTGGCAGCCACCGAATCCTTGGTCACCCCGCCCAAAACGTTGGAGTTGGTGGGGATCCCGCTCAGGGTAAAGCCCAGGATGATGAAGACCAGCAGGGACAAGATGAAGTTGTTCATTGGCCCGGCAAAGTTGGTCATCATCCGTGCCGGTAAGCTGGCCGATTGGAACTGAACGTCCTTGGGGGCGATCCGCACCTCGGTCCCGTCCCGTTCGACGATCGTCGCGTCGTGATCAACCGGGTAGGTCTTGACGGTTTCTTCATCATCATTTTCGTACCCGGAGATGATTAACTTATCCTCCAGGTCGCTGTCAACGATCCGCAGCGGAATCCCCTCCAACAGGGTTTCCTTTTCGCTGGCGTTGATCAGGGTCACCTTGCCTTCCTCATTGGTTTGCAAGGTCACCGGCGTCCCGGGACGGAGTTCGTCTTCATCTTCATCGGCCCCGGCCAGGCGGACGTAGCCCCCAAGCGGCAGGATCCGGATGGTGTAGGTCGTCCCGTTTGAACGCCGCCACCAAACCTTGGGCCCCATCCCAATCGAAAACTCGCGTACTAAAATCCCGGCCCGCTTGGCAAAGTAGTAGTGGCCGAATTCGTGAACGAGCACCAGGATTCCGAAGACAATGATAAAAGTAATGATGGTGATGATCAAAGAATCACTCCCTTCGCTAGACTAGAGAATGCCCAGCAGCGCCATGGCCGGCAAGACCAGTAGCATGGAATCAAACCGGTCCAAGATCCCCCCGTGCCCGGGCAGGATCTTACCGGAATCTTTGACCCCATAGTACCGTTTGAGGGCCGATTCGACCAGGTCGCCGAACTGACCGAGGATTGACAAAAGCAGGGTCAAGACGATCATGACCGCTAAGTTGTCGTAACCAACCGGGAAGAAGGTCAAGTAGACGGCCAAAATGACGGTCGCCGCTACCGTCCCTAAGACGGACCCTTCCCAGGTTTTGTTGGGGCTGACGTTCGGGGCTAACTTGTGCTTACCAAACTGGCGTCCAAACAGGTAGGCCCCGGAGTCGGTTAACCAGACAATTAGCATCCCGTACAAGAGGGTTTGGAAGTTGACGGCCCGGGCAACGGTAAAGGCGTTAAAGCCCATCCCGATGTAGAGCATCCCGAGGGTCAAAACCCCGGCGTCGTCAAAGTTAAACCGTTGCTTACGAATGACGGTGTGTAAGAGTAGAAGAGCCACCATTACGTAAACCAGGGTGAGCCGGCCAATTTGCTCCGGCAAAAAGTCCAGCCAGGTCTGGGGCACGATCATCGCCGCCACCCCCAGGTAGGAAATAATCGCCTCAAAGGAGATCAAAAACATCTTCTTCATCAAGAGCAGTTCGCTCATGGCGACCATTCCCAAGACGATGGCAGCCAGCATCAAAGGCCAGCTACCGACGATAATCAGCGGGATAAATACAATTAAGGCGATCACCGCCGTAATAACCCGTGTTTTCAAATACGTTACCTCGTTTCTACTTATTATTTAAGCCACCGAAGCGTCGGTGACGAGATTGGAAGGTGGCCAAGGCCCGTTTGAGGGAGTCACCGTCAAAGTCGGGCCAGTGTTCGTCAACAAAGACTAATTCGCTGTAGGCCGCCTGCCAGAGCATAAAGTTACTAAGCCGTTCTTCCCCGCTGGTGCGGATAATCACCTCGGGGTCGGCGAATTGACCGAGCGGCGCCGTCATCATTTCCCGGGAAATCAACTCCTCGGAAATGGCGTCCGGGGTCAGCTCCCCAGTGGCGACTCGCTTTGCAACCGCCTGGGTCGCCCGAACGATTTCGTCACGCCCGCCGTAGTTTAGGGCGAAGTTTAAGACCATCCCGGTGCAATCCTTGGTCGCATCCAGGGCGCCTTGCACCGCCTTTTGGGTCCCCGCCGGCAACTTGGTGGTGTCACCCATCACCATCACCCGGACGTTATGGGCCACCAGGTCCGGGACAAAGGTATTAAAAAAGCGGATTGGCAGTTGCATCAAGAACTTGACCTCAGTTGAGGGGCGTTTCCAGTTTTCCGTTGAGAAGGCGTAGAGGGTTAAGGCTTTAATCCCCAGGTCGCTAGCGGCCATGGTTACCTTTTTGACCGTCTGCATTCCCTGTTGGTGGCCGGCCACCCGCGGGAGGTGGCGGGACTGGGCCCAGCGCCCATTGCCGTCCATGATAATGGCAACGTGGTGCGGAACCCGGCTCCGGTCTAACACCGGCTCACCAACCGGTTCCACTTGTTTTTGTGAATCCATCTTCATTCTCCATTTCAGAAAATTTTCGCATCATCAACATCTTACCAGATATTAGGGCGGGGGGCTACTCACCTTCGTAACGAAAAAAGCCCGCCGGCCACCCCGCGGGGTTAGCTGGCGAGCCAAAACTGCTTAGCCTTCCAACAGTTCCTTTTCCTTGTCAGCGGCGATTTGTTCCAGGTTCTTGATACCGGCGTCGGTTTCTTCTTGGACCTTCTTTTCCAGGTCGTGGAATTCGTCGTCGTTGAAGTCGCCGTCCTTGTTCCCCTTCTTGAGGTCGTCCATCGCTTCCCGACGAACGTTACGAACGGCCACCTTGGCCTTTTCCATTTCCGCCTTCACGTCTTTAACCAGTTCCTTACGACGGTCTTCGGTCAGTTGCGGAACCACCAGCCGAATCGTTTCCCCGTCGTTTTGCGGCGTCAAGCCGAGGTTAGATTCGTAAATGGCCCGTTCGATGTCCTTTAAGGTCGTCTTGTCGTACGGCGAGATCAACAGTTGGCGGGCTTCTGGGATCGTGATCGATGCCAGTTGGTTAAGCGGCGTCGGGGCGCCGTAGTATTCAACCGTTACCGTGTTTAAGAGGCTCGCGTTGGCCCGGCCGGCCCGAATGTCGGCTAAGGTCCGCTTCAAGGCATCACCGGACTTGGCCATCTTTTCCTTTGCTTCTGCGAGGATTTCTTTTCCAGTCATTATTTTTCCCCCTCAATCGTGGTCCCAATCTTATCACCGCGAACCACTTTCAAAATGTTACCAGGCGTGTTCAAGTTGAAGACGACTAGCGGAATGTCGTTGTCCATCGAAAGGGTCGAGGCCGTGGAGTCCATGACGTTCAAGCCCTTTTCGATGATGTCCATGTGGGTCAGTCGTTCAAACTTAACGGCGGATTCGTCCTTGTTTGGATCGGCGGAGTAAACCCCGTCAACGCCGTTTTTAGCCATCAAGATGGCGTCGGCGTTCACTTCGGCGGCCCGCAAGGCAGCGGTAGTGTCCGTTGAGAAGTACGGACTCCCCGTCCCCCCCGCGAAGATCACGATCCGGTTCTTTTCCAGGTGCCGGATGGCCTTGCGCCGGATGTATGGTTCAGCGATTTGACGCATTTCAATGGAAGTTTGGACCCGGGTTGGTACCCCGATCCCTTCCAGCGCGTCTTGAAGTGACAGGGCGTTCATGATCGTCCCGAGCATCCCAATGTAATCGGCCTGGGCACGTTCCATCCCCAGCTTTTCACCGGTGATCCCGCGCCACATGTTACCACCACCGACAACGATTGCTACTTGAACTCCCAGGGCGTAAACTTCCTTGAGTTCCTTTGCCACCGTCTTTAATTCCGGGGGGTTGATCCCAAAGCCTTGGTCACCGGCGAGGGCTTCCCCACTTAACTTCAATACTACTCGCTTATATTTTACGTCAGCCATTCCATATCCTCCTGGTCTGGGTCCTGTTTTTCGCACAAAGGGACGTACGAAATTGTACGCCCCCCACGGTCAACCGATAATTACTTGTTCAGTTGTTCTTTGATTTCTTCAGCCAGGTTAGTTTGCTTCTTTTCGATCCCTTCCCCAACTTCGTAACGGATGAAGGACTTGAGCTTCCCGTCCTTGGAATCAACGTACTTTTCAACCGTCAGGTCTGGGTCCTTAACAAAGTCTTGGTCTGCCAAGCAGATTTGGGAGAGGAACTTGTTGAGGCGGCCTTCCACGATCTTGTCAACGATGTTAGCTGGCTTGCCTTCGTTCAAAGTTTCTTCCTTGAAGATGCCGCGTTCGTGTTCCAGGCGTTCGTCGGAAACTTCGCTGCGGTCGAGAAATTCTGGGTTAACGGCAGCAACGTGCATTGCAACGTCCTTAGCAGTTGCTTCGTCAGCGCCTTCAACCACCGTTAAAGCGGCGATCCGGCCACCTTGGTGCAGGTAAGCACCAAAGTTTTCGTTGTCGTTCTTTTCAACGATCGTGAAGCGACGCAGGCTGACCTTTTCACCGGTCTTTTGGGTGGTGGCGATCAGGTCATCGTTGAGCGTCCCGTTAGCCGTCTTCAATTCCAGGGCGGCTTCCACGTCGGCCGGCTTGTTGTCAACGATCAGGTTAGCAACATCCTTCAAAACGGCCTTGAACGGGTCGGAAGCGGCCACGAAGTCAGTTTCGGAGTTCAGTTCAACGATCGCAGCGGTGTTACCCTTCACCACGATGTCAGTCAAACCTTCAGCGGCGATCCGGTCGCTCTTCTTAGCGGCCTTAGCGATCCCCTTTTCACGAAGGTAATCCATTGCCTTGTCCATGTCACCTTCACTAGCAACGAGGGCCTTCTTGGCGTCCATGATCCCGGCACCGGACTTCTTGCGCAGTTCCATCACTTGCTTTGCACTAATTTCAGCCATTAGAATCTCTCCTTAATTTTCAAAAAAGGCCGCTTTGCACTCAGGCCAGATAGGTCCTTTTGCAAAACAGCCTAAGTATTAACTATTTTGTTAGTCGTTGCCTTCGACGCTGTTCTTCAGATCTTGTAAGGATTCGTCAGAAACTTCTTCAGCTACGTCTTCTGCAGGGGCAACTTGTTGGTCGTCTTCGCCTTGCTTGCCTTCGATAACGGCGTCAGCCATCTTGGCGGTGATCAGACGAACGGCCCGAATTGCGTCGTCGTTAGAAGGAATGATTACGTCGATGTCGTCTGGGTCGGTGTTCGTGTCGACCATGGCAACGATCGGGATGTGAAGCTTTTGGGCTTCCTTAACCGCAATTTGTTCCTTGTGCGGGTCCACGATGTACAATACATCTGGGATCCGTGGCATGTCTTCGATCCCGCCTAAGAAGCGTTCGAGCTTTTCGCGTTGCTTAGTTAAAACAGCAACTTCCTTCTTTGGCAGACGGTCAAAAGTACCATCTTCGGCCATCTTCTTGAGTTCCTTGAGACGGCTGATCCGGGATTGGATCGTCTTCCAGTTGGTCAAGGTACCACCTAACCAGCGGTGGTTAACGTAGTATTGACCGGCACGCGTAGCTTCTTCTTCGATAGAATCTTGGGCTTGCTTCTTGGTCCCAACAAAGAGAACCACCCCACCGTCGGCAGCCACGTCTTTAACGTAGTTGTAGGCAGTGTCGATCATCTTAACGGTCTTTTGCAGGTCAATAATGTAGATCCCGTTCCGTTCCGTGAAGATGAATGGCTTCATCTTAGGGTTCCAACGACGAGTTTGGTGACCGAAGTGGACACCGGCTTCAAGCAATTGCTTCATGCTAACAACAGGCATAAATAATCCCTCCAAATAGTTTTTTCCTCCCCATTCACTCGCACGGCTTGGGCACCAATTGGCACTTCCCGAACCATCATGGATGGGTGTGAATTATGGATTTAACACCGAAAACCATTATACCCAATCATTGCGGTTTGGGCAAGGATTAAATCAAAAGCGCCCCTGCAGTTTTTCCGGGCTCACGCCATGGGCGAGTAAATAGGCTTCCTTTTGCCGGCGCGACTGGTGTTTAAAGGCGTACTCGGCCTTTAAAGCGGCCGATTTATCGGCGAATTCTTCTTGGTAGAGCAGGGTCAGGGGGTGGCGTTTTTTAACCCGGGTGTACTTGGCGCCCTTCCCCGCTTGGTGGGTGGCCACCCGTTTTTTTACGTCATCGGTAAAGCCACAGTACAGGGTCTGGTCGGCACAGTACAAGACGTAGATGTAGTAAGGCTTACTCATACAGGGCCTTCTTCATCGCCGGGGTGTATTCGCCGCTCGCGTCGGCCACCAAGAAGCCGGGCATGATTTTGCTGCCGCCGGTCTTGCCGTCCTTGATCACTTCAATTAAGACCATGTTGGCGTCCATTCCCGGTTTGGGGTAGACAAACTGGATCCGCTTGGGTTCGAGCCGGTGGTCCGCCAGGGTCGCTAAAATCTCGGTCAAACGGTCGGGGCGGTGGACCAAGTAGCCGTGCCCGTTCATTTTCAAGAGCCCACTCATCCGGTCGCACACCGTTGCCAGGTCAATGGTCAGTTCGTGCCTGGCAATCGCCAAGTAGGGGTTGGGATTTTTTTGACTCGCCGGTTGGTCCTTAAAATAGGGTGGGTTGCACACCACCACGTCGGCTTGGTCCTTGGCCACGTACTGGTAGACGTCTTTAACGTCGGCATTAATTACTTGGTAGCGGTCCGCCAAGTCATTTAATTGAATCGAGCGGTCCGCCATGTCAGCCAGCCGTTGTTGGAGTTCGACTTCCACCACCTGCCCGGCAAAGCGCCGGTTTAAAAAGAGGCCGACCGCCCCGTTGCCGGCGCACAGGTCGACCAACAGGGCCCGCCGCTTCTGGCTGGGTCGTACAAATGCCGCCAACAACACCGCGTCCAGGGAGAAGGCAAAGACCTCGCTTGATTGGATGATCTGAACCCCCTGGCTCGATAACTGGTCGATCCGTTCGCCAGCTTTTAACGTCACTTCTTGTTCCATGCTCCACACCTCTCTTGAATCCAACTTGCAAGTTGACGAATTCTTCTTCATACTATAACCGATACTTAATCTAGCTTAAATAAAGGTGAATGACAATGTTGTATAGTTTTTTAGTCCACTTCTTTGGTCCCTTGATCTCCCTGTTTAACGGGCGGCAAATCGTTGCTAACAAAGTGGACCTACCGGAGGGCAACTACGTGTTGGTGGCCCCCCACCGCACCTGGATGGACCCGATCTTTTTGGCCCTGGCCGTTTACCCCAAAAAACTGGGCTTCATGGCCAAAGAAGAACTGTTTAAGGGCAAGTTTGCCAACTACTTCTTGCGCAAGCTCAACGCCTTTCCGGTGAACCGGAAGAACCCGGGTCCCTCGGTGATCAAAAAGCCGGTCACGATGTTAAAAAAGACTGACCTGTCGACGATCATCTTCCCCTCGGGGTCGCGCTACTCTTCTAAATTAAAGGGCGGCGCCGTGATGATTGCCAAGATGGCGGGGGTGCCACTCGTGCCGGCCGTCTACCAGGGGCCGCTCTTTTTCAAGGACCTCTTCAAGCGCCAACGCCGCAAGGTGGCCATTGGTAAGCCAATCTACATTGACCGTAAGATGAAGCTGACCGAAGAGAACCTGGCCCAGGTCGAACAAGAACTCCAAACTGCCTTTGACGCCCTGGATAAGCAACTCGACCCAACCTACCATTACGTAGTACCAAAAAAGACGAAAAAAGACTAACTAAAAAAAAGACTAACTAATATGAAAGGGCCCCAGCCGTTCGGTCTTGCCGAGCAGTGCTGGAGCCCTTTTTTTGTTTTCACTTACTTGCGGTTGGCACGCTTAGCCTGACTCTTCATCGTTTGCATCATTTGGTGCAACTTGCGGTCAGACGGCTTTTGGCCCATTTGAAGCATCATAGTCCGCAGCATGTCTTCGGAAATTGGCGGATTGTTACGAAGGTAATTTTCCATGTAACGGCGCGCCCCGAAGAAGCCGATCAATGCCCCAACCAGGATCCCAAGGATTACTAAGGCAATAGTAAGACCCACGGTGATTTCCCCCCTTAAATTTATCAATACTCTTAATTATTGCACAAACCGACCCGCTTGACCAATTCTTTTTAGCCTAGTCGTCGCGGAGCCCCTTCTTACGTTGGATTTCCTTAACCTTTTCCGGCGTGAGTTCCTTGCCGTCCTTATCAAAGATTTGCATCATTTCGATGTTACTGCGAAAGGCCGCCCGGAAGTTCTTCAGGTATTGGTCGCGTAGGCGTTTGCGCTCGGCCTTTTCAGCGGTCGTTAAGCCCTCGGTCTTGTTCTTGTGGGCTAATTCATTGATCCGCTTGAGTAAGCGATCTTGTTCAGGTGATTCTGCCATTCTGCTACCCCTTTTTTACTTGTTTGCCTCTCAGTCTACCCAATCCGTTGCCCCATTTCAAGTTGGAGCGCCCCTTTCGAACGTACGTTTTACAAACGCCCGTTCATTATGTTAAAATATGCAATAAAGGTCACAATAATACGGAGGAAATAAACATGCCAAGGAATTCCACCAACAAACAAATGGCCGTGCTCAGCTTCATTCATAAGCAAGTTGACGCCCACGGCTACCCGCCGACCGTGCGGGAAATCTGCGGGGCCGTGGGGCTCTCTTCCACGTCAACGGTCCACGGCCACATCAACCGCCTGATCAAAAAGGGCTACCTAAAAAAGGACCCGTCCAAGCCCCGGGCCCTGGAAATCACCCCGGCTGGGCTGGAAGTCCTGGGAATCACCCCTAAGCAAACCCAAATCCCCCTCCTGGGGGTGGTGGCCGCTGGGGAACCAATTCTTGCGGTCCAAGACGCCACCGATTTCTTCCCGATTCCGCCTTCGATCCCGGATCACGATGACTTGTTCATGCTGACCATTCAGGGGACGTCGATGATCAACATTGGGATCCTAAACGGCGACAAGGTGATCGTCCGCCGCCAGGAAACGGCCAATAACGGCGACATCGTGATCGCCATGACCAGCGATAACGAAGCGACTTGCAAGCGTTTCTTTAAGGAACAGGGCCACATCCGCTTGCAACCGGAAAATGACACGTTGGCCCCAATTATTTTGGACGACGTCACCATCCTCGGTAAGGTAGTCGGCCTCTTTCGGGATGATATTTTTTAAAGGAAGTGAGTGCGACCCAACCATCGGGCAGGCCGTGGGCTAAGGATAGGACGGGGGTTAATGAGGCACGCATCGTTCTCCGGCCAGACTTAGCCACTAGGCTTGCGGTTGGGGAGCGCGTTATGGAAGTGCGACCCAACCTCTAAAGCAAGCCGTGGGCTAAGCTAGGGCGGGGGTTGATGCGGCACGCATCGTTCTCCGACCGTAC
Source organism: Limosilactobacillus fermentum (assembly GCF_013394085.1). Lineage (NCBI taxonomy): Bacteria > Bacillati > Bacillota > Bacilli > Lactobacillales > Lactobacillaceae > Limosilactobacillus > Limosilactobacillus fermentum. The sequence goes on along the minus strand of NZ_CP040910.1, from coordinate 777,782 downwards.
TTAGCCACTAGGCTTGCGGTTGGGGAGCACGTTATGGAAGTGCGACCCAACCTTCTCGACAGGCCGTTGAGCCCTCATTCCCCACTTCAAACTCAAAATGCGGCTGGAAAGCAACCCGCTTTCCAGCCGCATTTTTATTTATTAATCCCGCTCGGCTAGGTCCCGGTACTGGCGCTGGTGGTCCTTTTGCCCCACCAAAACAAAGCGTTGACCAGCCGCCGGCGTTTTAAAGGTGACGTCTTCTTCCTTTAAACCTAACTGTTGGTTGAAGAGGTCTTCATATTCGGCCAGGCTCACCTGGGTCCGGGCGGCTAACTGCTCGTTTAAATCGCCCAGGCCTTCTTGGTAACCCGGTTGTAAGATCCCGGCGAAGAACTCGCCTTCCGCTCCGGAACCATAGGAAAACAGTCCGATCCGCTCGCCCGGTTTAACGTCGCCTTCCGTCAACAAGGACATTAAGCCCAGGTATAAGGAGCCGGTGTAGAGGTTACCGACCTGGCGGCAAGCCTCCTGGCCGGCCGTCAAGTTAGCCCGCAAGCGGGTCGCCACTTGGTCGTCCCGGTCGCCTAATTCCGCCTCCAGGGCCTTCTTGCCCATCTTGGTGAACGGCAAGTGGAAGGCCAACGCGGCGAAGTCCTCTAGCCCGTAGCCGGCCAGCTGCTGGTAACGGGTCCAGCACTGCTTGAAAAAGTCGATGTAGACGTTGGTCGAGTACTTGCCGTCGACCAGCGCTTCTTCGGCGTACAGTGGCCGCCAAAAGTCCATCACGTCCTTGGTGTAGGCGACGCTGGTTGGTTCAATTGCCAGGACCCGCGGGTTGGCGGTGATTAGCATCGCCACCGCCCCGGCCCCCTGGGTGACCTCGCCGCCGGTTTCCAGGCCGTAGCGGGCGATGTCGCTGGCGATCACCAGGATCTTTTCTTGGGGGTTGAGGGCCACCAAACCACGGGCAAATTGCAAGGCGGCCGTCGCCGAGTAGCAGGCCTCCTTAACTTCCACGGCCCGGGTAAAGTCGCTTAACTTCAATAGGTGCTTGACGTAAACCGCCGCCGCCTTGGAATTATCAATCCCGGATTCGGTCGCCACGATCACGGTGGAAACCTGATCCCTTTCAACCGGGTCCAAGAGCTTGTCGGCCGCCGCCGCCGCTAAGGTCACCACGTCTTGGGTCGGTGGAACCACCGCCTGCTTGCTTTGCCCAATCCCAATCAGATACTTATTTGGGTCAACGTTGCGTCCCTGGGCCAGGTCCTCCATCGCCAAGTAGTAAGGTGTCGTGGCGAAGGCCAACTTATCAATCCCGATTTTCACGAGTGAAACCCCCATTTAAATGAATTTTTTGCTCGGTCCTCGTTAACAGCGGGGCGCCGATCTTTTAACCATCAAATGCTACCACGGTTCGTCGCTAATTAGCAAGAAAGGACTCCCCAGACTATAACTACCGAACGATAAGTAATTAGGACTTTTCCCTAATTATTATTTATGAAAATAGCGCTTACGATTAAGGTAAGCGAACTGATTGAAAGGGGGAAGCTTAGCCAGGGTGCTGACTAAGCGTAACGAATGAAACAACCGCGAGTTTGTATTTTCTCCTCTTGCCTGGTGGACCTGATGTTTCCTAACGTCGGCCAAGCCATGGTGGAGGTTTTGGAGCGGCTGGGGTGTGAGACCTTTTTGCCCGAACAGCAGGTTTGTTGTGGGCAACCAACCTATAACAGTGGCTACTCCAAGGGCAGCATGAAAACCTTTAAAAACGAAATTGATGCCCTACTCAGTATCGATGCCGATTACATCGTGGGTCCTACCGGCTCTTGCGTCTTCATGATCAAGGAATACCCGGAAATCCTGGCTGACGACCCGGTTTACGGTCCCCGCGCTAAGGAAGCGGCCGCCAAGATTTACGAGTTTACCCAGTTTATTTACCGGGTCCTCGGCGTCGTTGACTGCGGGGCCGAACTCGCAGCCCTGTTTAGTGAGCAGGAAGGAAACTCGATCTTGTCCGTTTCCACCTAAGTAGCTTGATTCAACGAAGAAATCAGACGGACGCAATTTTGCGTCGGTCTCTAAAACACTGATGTACCGGCGGATGTCACGGATCAAGTCCGTGTGGCGCTTGCCAATCATCTTTGCCACATCTCGGCTATCCATAACTTCCCGATCGTTTACCTGCTTGACAATTTTTACTTGGTTTTCCATGTTTGCTCCTCCTATCCAGCTTTGTTCGATTTTTCGAACGAATTATCTAAAAAAAGATGCCAATTTCATTAGGGCCAAGTCCAATTAGCTTGCAAAAACTTGTAAGGTTATCAATTGTCCAGTTTGTATGGCCATTTTCCCGCAACGCGTACGATGAGCGAGTAATTTTAAGAGCTTCCGCAACATCAGCTTGTGTTAGCCCATTAGCGATGCGTTCAGCCTTAATCCTCTTTAGATTAAGTTTCATTTATTTCACCCCTTTCCCCTTTAAACTTGTTCGTTTTATCGAACAACTATATTATTGCACGGCCGTTCGATTTAGTCAACGTTTTGACTGCTTTTTTTGAAAGTTGTTTTATTTTAAGAACGATCGTGCTATTATTATATATGTATAAAGGAGGTGATAATGTGAAGTCGAATGAAGAAGTTATTAAGTACCTAAATGAATTAAGAAAACAGCAGAAAATATCAATCAGTGAGCTTGCTCGTAAAGTTGATATGTCAAAATCTACTGTGTCCCAATACTTTAACGGTAAGCTCCAATTCCCACTTAATCGAGCGCACGACTTTGCACGAGTTTTAGGAGTAACAACTGATGACCTATTAGGTCTTGATTTATCAAAAGTCAATCCTATTAACAGGTTAACTAAGATTCCCTTATTAGGAACCATCGCTTGTGGTGATCCGATCCTAGCCGATGAAAACATCACCGACTATCTAACTGAACCAGTCGATTACTTACCAAGTGGGAAACTTTTTTACTTGCGCGCTAAAGGTCAATCTATGGAACCAACAATTAAAAACGGTTCACTAGTGCTAATCCGGCAACAACCCGAGGTTGAAGATGGCGAAATTGCGGCCGTGCTCTTCACTGACGATGATGAAGCTACTCTTAAGAGGGTCAAACGATCCGGCGATACGATGATCTTACTCCCTGACAATCGCAGGTATGAGCCAATCATAGTTAGCAAGGATAACCCCGTTAGGATCTTGGGAAAAGCCGTCCGAGTGACGACAAATCTGTAAAAAACCCCCTAACGGCATCGGGTAGATAGCACCGCTAGAGGGAAATCGGGATCAAGTTAATTATATCACAGCTTGGTCCAATACATAATTTGACTTTTGGGAGGGACTGAAAATGGAAACTGCGTTATTTTTATCAGGCGTGGGCTATCTAGTGGCAATCATGGCCTTTGTGGTTGCGATCGGGTTTCTGATCACTCTACTTGTTGGCCAAACATCTGGAAATGAGATTATTTTTAAGGTTGGTAAAAAGGGAACACTAATTGCTGGAATTGTTTTAGCTGCTAGCTTGGTACTTGGCTTTGGCGCCGGAGCGGTTGAGAATAGCATCGCAACTCATCGTAACAACCGCTTTGATAACTATGCTGAAAAATACACTAAGCTGTATGCCAAAACGTCCACCGATGCCGAAGATATCGCCAACAACATTTACGATGCTTGGCAAGATGGAATCTTTGACGACACGTCAGATAATAATTTCGATCCAAGCACGGTCGTATCAGCATCCCTTGAAAAAGATGCCGATAAGGTCTACGCGCTAGAAAACAACATGAAGGAACTTAAAGATACGTTAGACAGCATGAAGGATTGCGATGCTCCAGACCGTAGCATCAAGCTTTACCAAAACTCCTACGATAAGATGAGTGAGATGGCTGACTACGTGACTAATCCATACGGCAATTTCACCAGTTTTTATGACACGACAAATAGCCAGGATAAAGCCGTTGGAAATTACTTACGGAAATTATTAAATAAGTAAACCCGAACGTTAGTAGTGAAGCTGGCCATATGACCGATTTGGAGAAATTGGAGGATCAGTACCCAGAACTACGGTTTTGGTCAATCGATGTACCTAACCCACACTTTCACGGGCTAATCAAAGGTGCAGACGTCTATATCAATGCCAACGACGATAATTTAACTCAACTTATGACGGCGTTGCATGAGGTCTTCCACCATGAATTAGACTGTGGCGATCTCTCAGACATCCAACGTGTGGGAGTAATAAAAGAAGAGGGACAGGCTATCCGGTTTGCCACCCGCCTGGTCAAGGACTTTATCCAACCATGATTAACAATAAATATAAAAATATAATTTATATCGGCTACGAAATCACGATGGCAGTACTATCGATCGCTTCGATTTTTATGATCGTATTGGATTATGCTAAGAGTATTGATATTACCGCCTATCCATACAACGTGTTTGACAACTTAATACTGACTATCTTTACAATTGATTATTTTGGTAGATTAATTGCATCAAAAAATAAACGAAAATTTATTACTAGCAACATTTGGGATCTACTTTCCATTATCCCTGTTAACCAGGCCTTCTATTTTTTCCGGGCCGCCAGGATTTTTCGTATCTTTATACTTTTAAAGCTGCTAAGACTGGTTCGGTTAGTTGGTCTTATCGGTAAGCTACGCAAGTTTATTAATACCAATGGTTTAATTTATTACATCTACGTAAGCATTGCAGTATTAATCATTGGCGCTTCTATGTATAGCATTTCAGAAAAGGTCGATTTTGCTACCGCTCTGTGGTGGTCAATTACTACTGCTACAACCGTTGGCTATGGTGATATTTCACCAACCACCTCTATGGGTAAGTTAGCTGCAGTTATGGTAATGATCATTGGAATTGGCTTTATAGGTATGCTAACCAGTTCGATTAGTAATTTCTTTATTTCCAACGATGAAGTTAACTTAAAGGAAGAATTAGCTAAACTACATAATGAGAATGTCCAGTTGAACGATAAATTAGATAGACTAGAGCAGATCATCAAGAAGAAAAACTAGGATTACAATTCCTAAAATATTAGCTACCCAGTTTTTTAATGCTGGATTGTTAACGTCCAACCCTGATTGACGTTAAAAGCTGTTGGGAGGATAAAATGTCACGAGGTATACTGCGCAAACCATCAATTAAAAAATCTTTAGCCGCAAAGTATAAGGGCGCATACACCAGAAAATTAAAGAAGAGTCTTATTCCTGGGTATGGGACAAAGACTGCAGGATGGCTTCATCCTAAGCGAAAACTATACAATAAAATTTATTACCGCACATCTATAGATACTAGAAAAGTTATTGCTGATGCTTTGACTAAAAAGAACGAGCGCAACACATCTTCTACATCTTCAAATGTTTCCCAAGGGAAAAAGGTAACTAATTACAATGAATATCATTTAAATGATGATGTCTCTTATTATCGTCGATATACAACGTATCAGCTAGTAACAGCCGGTATTACTATATTGCTTATTTTTTGGAATCCACTTATAGCACTAGTCTTCTGGATAGTTACTTGGTGTTTGGAACAAAAAGTCAAAGTATCGCCAATCGACGGTAGCGTTTGGTTTATCGTGCCTAAAAAAGAATGGATAGAATATAGAAAGTCACATAACGTACCTCTCTATAAGCAATACTATAAAAACCATATAGCGAAATTTGATACAGATGTGACTAATCAAAATAAAGTTAAGGCTCTCGAACAGCACGATCAGGAACTTCAAGCCGAATATCAAAAAACTGCTGCTCCATTTAAAAATGATGGAGCCTTAAAAGTTGGAAGGTACTATTTTGATCCTAGTAGAGAAGAAATACTTATGGACACAACATTATTGGACAAGCACTATAGGGTATACAAATTCTCTGATATTGTAAGTTACACTCCTATTGAAGAAGGTCACAACCAAACTAAAAAGCATGGCATTACTAGAGCTGTAGTTGGTGGTGCTATCGCTGGTGGTGCTGGGGCCATTGTGGGAGCCGTTACCGGAGGGAAAAATTATGATTATGTTGATAAGCTTGGTGTTGTAATCACTTTTAGTAACAACGAGAATATTCGTTTGATGTTTCTAAATTCTGAAACAAAGAAGGGCGGATTTGTAGCAAATGAATACTACAAACAGTTTCATGATGTTTGTGGTGTCCTTGATGCCACGATTAGTAAAAATACTCAGCGCTTGCAGCTTGAGCAGCAAAAAAAGCTTACTAACCAAAGTCAAAAATCTATTTCGGCAGCCGACGAAATTGTTAAATATAAGAAGCTAGCTGATGATGGCGTAATAACTCAAGAAGAGTTTGAAGCTAAGAAGAAGCAAATGTTAAACATTTAGAAAACAAAAAAGGCTCATCCCTACTACCATAGGGATGAGCTAAGGGGTTGAATTGAGGCGTAAATTGCGCCCTTATCAGACCATTCAACCCCTCAAGTATATCATAAGAATATACGAACGGTAGATTGCAACAATTAATCGAATTTTTCGGACAAGTCACCAAAGAAGACTTGGAGTGGCGTTTTCCACCCTAAACATTTCCGGGGACGCCAGTTTAAGTACTTTGAGATCATGGTCAGCTCTTCGTTCGTAACGCTCTCAATTGGCTGGTTCTTTGGAATGTGTAGCCGAAGCTCGCGGTTCAACCGTTCGTTGGTTCCACGTTCATGTGGCGCATACGGGTGGGCAAAATAATGGGCAATTCCGCAGGCTTCAATTTCCTTGAAGCCTGCGAATTCCTTACCGTGATCGCTGGTGATTGACTTGATCAAGCCGCGCAACTCCTCGTTAAGCTCTAGGATTGCCTTAGTCATAGCTTTACTATCACGTCCCGGTAAACGACGAATAATCATTAGTCGGGACTTACGATCAGTAAAGGTAGCTAGGACCTCGCCCCTGGTTTTTCCTGATAGGATGGTATCGACTTCAAAATGACCAATCTCTTGACGCAGGTTAGCCTCGTCCGGACGTTGGTCGATAAACTTCGCCCCACGTGTGTACTGACCACGACCATCGTGGCTCTTTCGGTACCGCACACCGTGGTCTGGAAGGACCTCGCGTTTGATGTCCAACCAGCCCTTGTCCAGCCAGTTATAGAGGGTTTTGAATGGCATTTGGAGAATATGCGCGATGACTTCAAAACTCCACCGCTGTTCGAGAATGATCCCACGGACGAATTCTCTTAAATTCTCTGTTAGAAGAGTTTTCCGCCCCCGGTGAGTTAGCTTCTTTTCGCAGTCTTCCTGAGCTTGATCAGCGTCATAGTATCCCTTAGGACAGCGCTTTAGTTCATAGTTGATGGTTGAAGGAGCTACACCAACTTCTTCAGCAATTTGTTTTTGTGAGTAACCAACCTTAAGCAGCGTTTGGATGACAGTTCTATCCGATAATGTTAAAATGTGACTCATGGGTAATGGACTCCTATTGTTTATAGTTTTGTCACTTAAAACAATACCGGGTCCATTGCCCTTTTTCTATCCAAATTTTTTGTCTGGGTAGAATTCTATTTAATCTTACAATCTACCATATCCTTAGTGTAATTACAAATATTTCTTTATAAGGGTTTGACTTATTAGTCGATTTTATCGATATCGATTATTAAATAAACATCTTTCGCTTAATCTATCTATGGACACAGATAGATAATCTTGCTAATATTCACCCTTACGAGGGGGACAAAATTAGATTAAAATTCGCTTAATTGGACGCAAAAAGGGCGCTCGCCGTTCGGTTATCAAACGACGAACACCCTCCTGAAAAAACAGCAGCTTCAATTTTAGTGGATCCCCAAGAGCAACCGGGCCTGGCGGCTCATCCGCGCCACCGTCCAGGCCGGCTCCCACACCAGGTCAATATTGACGTGGTGAACCTCCGGCACCGTTACTAACGCCTGGGTCACCTCCCGGCGTAAAATTCCCTGCAAGGGGCAGCCCATCATCGTCAAGGTCATCGAGAGGTCGCAGATCCCGTCATCCTTGAGGTCGACGCTGTTGATTAGACCCAGGTTCACCACATCGACGCCCAGCTCGGGATCGATCACTGAAGTCAAAGCGTCCATGATGTCTGCTTGGATCTCTTCCGGCGCCCTCATGACTCCAGGTCCTTTCCAAAGATCCGGAGCTTAATTTGTTGCCCGGTTGGGGTGCCGGCTAAGCCGCCTAGACCGGTCTCACGCAGTTCAACTGGCATTTGGCGGCCAATTTTATCCATCGCCGCGATCACCTCGTCGGCCGGCACTAGGGAGGTGCACCCGGCTAGGGCTAAGTCAGCGGCGATCAGGGCGTTACCAGCCCCGGTGGCGTTGCGGTTGACGCAGGGCACCTCGACCAGGCCGGCTAGCGGGTCGCACACCAACCCTAACAAGTTACTCATGGCAATCGCCAGGGCGTTGGCTGACTGAACGGGGGTGCCACCGGCGATTTCGACGGCGGCCGCCGCCCCCATCGCACTCGCCGACCCGACCTCGGCCTGGCAACCACCGGAAGCACCGGCAATGCTGGCCTTGTTGGCGATGATCATCCCCATCCCGCCGGCGGTGAACAAAAAGTGTAGCATTTGGTCTTCGGTCAACTTCAAGCGGTCGTTAAGGGCAAACAAGATCCCCGGCAGGGTCCCGGAAGAACCGGCGGTGGGGGTGGCGCAAATCACCCCCATGGCGGCGTTAACCTCGTTGGTGGCGATTGCCCCTTCCACGGCGGCCATCATGGCGTCCCCGGACAGGGTGCGGTGCGTCTGGCGATACTCCTTGACCTTCACGGCTTGACCACCCGTCAAACCGGTCGCCGAGTGGACGCCCTGACCGCTAGTCCCCCGCTCAACGGCCGCCTTCATGGTAGCGAGGTTGTTTCTCATCCGTTGGAAAATCTGTTCGCGCGACTTCCCGCTGGTTAAAATTTCTTGGTTGATGATCACTTCCGACAGCGGCAAACCCTGGTTGGTAGCGGTGGTGACCAGTTCATCAATCGATTTAAACATTTACGACTCCTCTAAACAAATGATGCCCGGGTAGGTTTGTAGTAAATAGGTCCGCAAGTCGTCTTGCAGGTAGTCCTTGAGGTCAAAGGTCCAAATCGTGCTGTGCGGGCTGGTAAAGACCTGTTGCTTGATAAAGGGGGCCTTCCACTCCAGGTCGTTAATTAACAAGCGCCCCTGCTCTTGCTTGGCTTGATCGGCGACCGGGGCCTGGAAGAGGACAATTGGCAGGGGGCCAGACGGTTGAATCGCCACCCCTTCCAGGACCAGTTCACGGACCTCAATGATTCCGCCGCCGACCGAGCAGCCGGACAGACTGGTCTGCTTGGTGGCGCCGACCAGGTCGAGCACCGCCGTGTTGGGGTGACCAATCGGGCTTGCGCCGGGTTCTTCGACGAAGTTGATCTCAATCCCGGCCTGGCTCGCCAGTTCGCGCGAATTGGGCACTCGCGGGTCAGCCGGATCCATTTGCAAGAGGCCGGCCACGATGGCGTAATCGGTGCCGTGGCCCTGGTGGGTCTGGGCAAACGATTCATAGTAGTGGACCGTCACCCGAACCGGCGTCTGACCGAGCACCTGGCGGGCCACCCGACCAATTGCAACCGCCCCGGCCGTATGTGAACTAGAAGGTCCAATCATGATCGGGCCAATGATATCAAAAACACTCCGGTAATTTTCCGTCATTTATACTTCCTCCGAATCTTGATTCAGTATACAGCGGTGGTGGCCGTAAGAAAAGGCTTCTCTAATCTTTGTCTCAAAGCATCTAAAAGCACGGCGCCGACTTTTGATTCTTTCGTTTTTAAGCGGTCAACCTAACGATCTTTAAATTTATCGATAGATAGTTATAATTCGTACTAAATCTCTATTGTTCAGGTATAATTAGCAAATAGATAGGGGTAATCACTATGGCTAATCACATTGAATCGCTATTCATCGACGATTTACTACTCAATTACCTAGACGACTTTTGTAATAACGCCGGGGTTTCCCGGTCGGTCTTCTTAAAGAACTTCTATACTACCGTCGCCAAGATGGGCGAGCTCCCCTTTGAACCAGCCGCCACCAGCCACTTTGCCACCCGGTTTAGTGGCTGCCCTCTCACCGAAGATGACTTTTCATCCGACAACGATCGCGGGGATTGGTTCAGTCAATTGGAATCTTAACCCAACGGAAGCTTACTTCCAGAAAGGAGCTCACCATGGACGAACGGCTGATCGACTTTTCGATCCCAGACGACGTGGCGAAACGGGCCCACCAGGTTTTTGAAAGCGGGCAAGGAAACACGTTCTTTTAAGGACGC
>NZ_CP040910.1:722365-767408 GCF_013394085.1 Limosilactobacillus fermentum | reverse complement strand
GATGGGCTGATTTTAAATCTATCTGGTTAGCACACTCACCACAACCACAAACGTTTGAAGACTTAGAACAGCTGGTGACAGAAGGTATCGATTACTTTACGCATTCCTTTATTTCAGGCAAAAGAAATGACCTTACCGCAGCAGAATACCGCTTTGGCAAGGCCAACTAGTTTTTATTATTTAATGTGTCAACTTGACAGGGTACAGTACCCGCCTGTTTGACATGGTTATCAGCTTTCAAGTTTCAGACAATATCCAAAATAAAGCTAAGAGGCTGAGAAAAAACAAAGTTTCTTCTCAGCCTCTAGTTTTATTTCCGATAAATTAAGAAACCATCCTGAGTAAGCTGTCGACCCTCATAATTTTGACTGAGGACTTCTTGTCCGTTACCATCAATTGTAACAGTTTGATTGCTTGTATTAAACAGTCCAACCAGTTCACGGCCATTAAACTGTCGTCGAACCTCAATCAAGCCATTTTTAAGTACCTGTAAGCTTAATTCCCCCTCAGAAAGTAATTGCCAGTTTTGGCGACGTAACTCGTTTAACTGCTGGAAGAAGGCAAAAATTTGCTTTGCCTTACCATCGGGGTGCCAGTTCATCGGTTTACGACAGTCAGGATCATTTTCACCAGTCATTCCGTATTCGGTTCCATAATAAATGGATGGGACACCAGGCTGCAGAAAAGTAAATGCAAAGGTCTGTTGAACTAGGTCAACATTATTATGGGCTAGAGTCATTATCCGTGCTGTATCGTGTGAATCAAGAACATTAAACATCATCTGATTAGTTTGATCACGATACTTCATCAGTTGCGTGCTCAACTGTTCAATCATCTGATTACTGCTCAGTTCATGATTAATGAAGTGGTGCAAAATCGCCGTAGTATAGCTGTAATTCATAACCCCACTAAATTCATCCCCATTAAGCCAAGCCTGTGAAGTGTGCCAAATCTCACCAAGAATATAGAAATCCGGTTTCAGGGCAACCATTTCTTGGTGGAACCGCCGCCAGAAGTGGTGGTCAATCTCATTTGCAACATCTAATCGCCAAGCATCGATATCAAAATTCTCTACCCAATACTTTGCAATTCCTAACAGGTAGTCTTGAAATTCTTGACTAGCTGTATTCAATTTTGGCATATGAGGCGTATAGTCAAACGTATCATATGTTGCATCTGGTGTAAACTCAAAATTATCCGTCTGGGTATAAGTAGCTGGAAACTTATTTATGTGAAACCAGCCACTGTACCTTGAATCCTTACCGTTTTTGAGGACATCTTGCCACTGCGGCGACTTATCGCCAATGTGGTTAAAGACTGCATCAAGCATCACCCGGATTCCTCTTTTATGAGCCTCCCTAACGACTTTTTTGAAAAGCCTAGCATCACCAAAATGAGGATCAATTTGGTAATAGTCTTCCGTATCGTACTTATGATTTGACGGTGCCTTAAATAGCGGATTAAAGTAAATTCCATTAACTCCTAGCTTCTGTAGATGATCGAGGTGGTCAAGTACTCCTTGAAGGTCACCACCGTAAAAGTCTTGCCGTCCAGGCCTAGTATCTGGATCCCATGCTTTTGTACTAGCAGGATCGTTTGTCTTATCACCGTTAGCAAATCTTTCAGGAAAAATCTGATACCAAATTGTTTTCTTGACCCACTCAGGAGCATAAAAGGCATCAATTCCTTGGAAGAAGGGCATTCGGAAGTAAGTATTCATGTCCTCCAACTGTTTCTTATCATCAGGATCAATGAAACCACGATCAGTATAAATAATATGCGTACCATCTACTCCTATGATTGTAAAGGCGTATGCTAACCGTTTCTTGGGTTCTGTAACAGCAATTTGCCAGTAATCAAATAGATCATCACTCAAGATTTTCTTCATCGCTGTTGGTTGAGTATAAAACGGCGGCCTAATTCCAGCAAGGCTCCGTAAACTATAGGGATCACCGTGAAGAAGTTCTACTTTCTCTACATCATCCTTTGCTGTTCGTAAGCGAATACGCATCGTTTTGGCATCATATAAGAACGCCATTTCACTTTCGGGTCGGTGATAAATTGCTGCATAATTCACTAATCAATATCTCCTTTTTCAACAGAGGTTTCCTTAACAACGTGAACCGCAAAGATACCGATAAAGCAAAGAACACCAGCCACAGTTAACATGTGTGGAATATCATTGCCTAATAACGGGAAAAGAGCAAACGAGGCAATCGAAGCAACGATTTGTGGAAGACAAATCCAACAATTGAACAGGCCCATGTAAGTACCATCATGCTTACCATCAAGGGCGTTAGTCAAAATAGTAAATGGGATTGAGTTAATTGTTACCCAGGAAATCCCAATACCAATAAAAGCAATAACAGATACGAACCGTGTAGGAGCAACTGACAAGCCCCAGAAACCGAGAGCACCAACTAACATTCCAAATGAGTAGGCTGGCTTACGGATCTTATCATTCAACTTTGTCAAAACTAAGCCCCAAATGATAGCGACGACAACTTCGATTGCTGATAAAACACCAAACCAGTTACCAGCGGCCTGATAAGCAGCACTGGCAGCGTTAGTTGTATGCCAGATATTCTTTGCAACCGTCCCTGTTCCATAGGTCCACAGGTATTGGAAGGCAGCCCAAGCAAAGAATTCAACAAGTCCTAACGTCCAGAAGACTTTTGGTGCATTCTTTACAATGGTAAAGAAGTTTTCACCAATATGATCTTCTTCACTTAAACCATGATACTTAGCATAGGTTTCAGGATCATATTCATCAACCTTCCAAATGGTGAAGATAGATGAAACGACAAGAATTAAAGCACCGAGGTAGAATGAAAATTTAACTGAATCAGGCAATTCGCCCTTGGCCGCAACGTTAGTGACACCAATCCAGGTTAAGAGAAAGGGAAACAAATCGGCAGCAACGGAGCCAATGTTACCCCAGATAGTCTGCCAAGACCAAGCGATATCCTTTTGTTCATCATTAACCATATCAGAAATCATCATCTTGAATGGTTGCATAGACATGTTAGAGGAAAGATCCATGAATAAAATGGAGATTGCACCGAACCACAGGGCAGTACTCGTCTTGAAACCAAATGAACCAGAGTTGGGCAGTAAACACATCACAACAACTGCAACAATTGTCCCAATAATTAAGTATGGGAGCCGTCGTCCAATTTTAGGAATCCAAGTCCGATCAGAAAAATAGCCAACAAGTGGTTGAACGATCATCCCTGCAAGTGGCGGTAAGATGAAAAAGAATCCTAATTTAGTAGGGTCTGCACCGAGGGTCTGAAAAATACGACCCATATTTGAGCTTTGTAAAGCAAATGCCATCGAAGTTCCTAAGTTACCAAATGTCATCAGCATTAAAGTCGAAAAGGCTAATGTTGGTAGCATCTTCTTTCCTTTTTCTTTGTCCATACAAAAGACCTCCATGAATAATTACTAGGTAGTGTCTTCAAACTACAGGCGTTAAACTTTTCTGCATGGTATCCAGTTTGGTGCCATTTTTTACTGATTAAATAATTTGAAGACACACCCTAGTGAATTTATTGAAATTCAATTAAAATAATAGCATCATTTTTCATTTTTGCAAGCGTTTGCACATTTTTTTGTAAACGATTGCAAAAATTTTGTCGATTGATGAACAACTAGTAATAAATCATAGTAAATCTTTTTAAAAGGCAGATTGTAAAATTTAAGTTGAACATATTAGTGGACAGAAAAACCCATAAAGGTCTTTAATGGTGTCACCACAACATTCCATTAGAAAGAAGGACCTTTATGGGCACCACTATTTTATCATTTGAAGACCGCGTTGTCATCGAAACACTTCATCATGAAAAGCACTCACTTCAATATATTGCCGATTATTTAGGCTTTAGTAAAACCACTATCTTTAATGAGGTTTATCGCTTAGCTGGTGAGTATCACGCAGTTAAGGCTCAAACTAACCATGAAGTTAAACTTAGTCATCGTGGTCGTAAAACCATCTTAACGACTAACCTAAAGCGATTGATTGAAGAAAAAATCAAGATCCAAAAATGGTCAATTGAACAAGTGGCTCATGTAGTTAGAATTGCCTACAAAACCATCTATAACTGGATTGATCAGGGACTACTGGATATTAATGTGACTGATTTACCTAACCATGGTATTCGTCGCAAACGAGCTAAAGAAACCCGTGGTACTTTTAGTCATGGACGTTCCATCGAAGATCGTCCAGCTGAAATTTCTGATCGTAATACTTCAGGTCACTTCGAAGCTGATACAGTTTTATCTGGAAAACGTAAAGGTCAAGCAGTAGCTACGTTTGTCGAGCGTAAGAGTCGGCTTACCATCGTTAAACGGCTTAATGGACGAGATAGTACTTCAATGTCCAAGGCTATTTTAGAATTGGCTAACCAGTTAGGAGATAATCTCAAGACCCTTACTGTTGACCATGGGAAAGAATTCGCCAACTACAATTTGATTGAAGAACAGACCGGTGTTCCGCTGTACTTTGCGCACGCTTATTCGCCACATGAACGAGGCAGTAATAAAAATCGCAACTGAGTACTACGCCGCTTCATTCCCAAAGGTCAACCGATTGATGAGATTACCGATGATGAATTAATTCAAATTAACTGGTATTTGAATTCCCGACCACTCAAATGTTTAAATTGGCGAACACCGATTGAGATCTTTTTGCGTAATCTGCGTTACTAAATTTGTTCAAGTTATTTCTTGCAATCTACCCCCAACAAAAGCAAATAGTAACAAAAAGAGCCTAGAACGTTGATTTAACAACATTCTAGACTCACCATGCTCAGATAACTTGACGGAGTTAAATTAAACATGAAAGGAGAGTACAGGATTTGAACCTGCGCGCCCATTCAACATGGGTTCGCCGGATTTCGAGTCCGGTGCATTACCACTCTGCCAACTCTCCGTAACAACTATGTAAGTATAGCATTACTTACATAGACGTGCAAGCGATTATTGGTCAGCAATGTCGTAAGTTTTGCTCCCGTTCTTGGTTGTGTACATTGCTTGGCTGGTGTCGTTGGGGTTCATCAAGCTGATCGAGTAGTCGCTGCCCAAGAGCTTGGACACTTGCGTCGACGTCTTATCCAGCGAATCGGTCAGAGAAGACCAGCCCATGCTGCTGGCTTGGGTTGGGTTTTGGGCCAGGTACTTGAGCGAGTCGGCCTCGTCGCCGCTGGACGGGTCGATTTGAAAGGTCTTGGAGCCCGAATCAAAGGCCACGCTGCCGAACTTAGAATAGGAAGATTGGAGCTGCTTTAAAACGGCGGCTTCTTTTTGTTCCTGGGTCATGTTGGCCGTCGAAGAGGACAAAGCGGGGTTGTTAGAATAGCCGCTGATGCTGTTGCTACTGGTGCCCGACGACGAACTCTTGGCACTGGTCTGACTGCTAGTCTGGGCGCTGCTGTTTTTATGCCAATAAGGCAGGTTGATAACCCCGTACACCGTTACCGCCAAGCTCACCAGCACCAAGAGGGTGGCAAACTTCCACTGGTGGTACTGTTGCCAGGAATTAACCAGGTAAAAGCACCCCAACACAAAAATTAACCCACCGAAAACCACTAAAAGTATCATGATTGAATTCAACCTTTCAAATATTTTGTCTTAATCTCAATTGTGTCGCCTTGCTCAATTCGCTACAATAATTATATTAACCATTAAATTATATTAATCATTAAAGGAGAACAGCTTATGCGCATTTACTTAGCAGGGCCTTTTTTTAGCGATGAACAAATTGACCGCATCGCCCGGGCCGAACAAGCCCTCACCCAAAACCAAACGGTCGACAGTTTCTTCTCCCCCCGCCTGTCGGATGAAAATAGCACACCCTTACTCAAGGAAGGTACGCCGGAATGGGCGCAGATGATTTTCAAAAAGGACGTCGAAGAAATTGACGACGCCGACCTAGTGGTGGCCGTGGCCGATTTTGTCCACGCCAACGTCGATTCCGGAACCGCCTTTGAAGTTGGCTACGCTTATCACTCTAACAAGCCGATCGTGATTGTGCAAGAGCTGGACGAGCCTTTGAACTTAATGCTTGGCCAAGCGCTGACCCACTACACCACTTCCGTTGCCGACCTCGCCACGCTTGACTTCACCAATTTACCCAACCACCCCTACAGTGGCCAGACATTTTAGCAGTGCAGTCGAGGTGCTATCTTGGAAAAACGCAGACAAGTTAAGTTAGAAGACGTGGCGGCCCTGGCCGGGGTCTCCAAAACAACGGTTTCCCGGGTCCTCAACAACCGTGGCTACCTGAGCGAAGCCACCAAGCAACGGGTCCACGAGGCAATGGAACAGCTCCATTACCGCCCCAACGCAATCGCCCGCCAGCTCTTTACCCAAAAGACCAACCTGGTCGGCCTGGTCTTCCCGACCGTCAACGACCCCTTCTTTGGCCAGCTTGAAGCCGGGTTGGACGAGTGCCTGTACGAGAACGGCTACCGGACCCTGATGGGTAACAGCCAAAACAACCCGCAAAAAGAAGAGCAGTACTTACAATTGCTCTTAAACCACCAGATTGACGGCCTGATCGTCGGCGCCCACAACCAGGCGATGCCGGATTACTTGCAGACCAACTTACCGATCGTTTCGATTGAACGCGCGGTCGCCCCGCAAATTCCGGTCGTCGCCTCGGATAACTACCGCGGTGGCCAGCTGGCGACCCAGCGGCTGCTAGATGCCGGTTGCCAACACATTATCCACACCAATTACCCTAAGGACGTCATGACCACCAACCAGGACCGCCGCAAGGCCTACGAGGATCTGATGAGCCAGGCCGGTTACCCCGCCATTACCTACGAGGTTAATTACGACACCCCGATGGAGGAAAAAAAGGCCATTTTCGCCCGCCTCTTTGACGAATACCCCGAAGTCGATGGCATCTTTGCCGACAACGACACCAACGCCGGGCTGATCATCCAAGTGGCCAAGGCCCGTGGCCGCCGGGTCCCCGAGGACCTCAAGGTGGTCGGCTTCGACGGCGCGGACGGCACCCGGATCCTGTTCCCGGAACTGACGACCGTCCAACAGTCGATCGACCAAATGGCGGCGGTCGCCGTTAACCTGTTAGAACAACAGATTGCCGGCCAAACCAACGTCGAATCCGTGACCCTGCCGGTAACCCTTTTGGAAGGCACCACGGGCTAGGAGGCGCGGTTTGAAGCTCTACGATTATTTTTTGGGTGACTGGCAATTGACCGGGACGTCCCGCATCTTAACGGGGCACGCCACCACCATGCACGGCACCTGGCGTTTTTCTCCGCTCTCTCCCGATAGCCTCCTGTTGACGGAGAACGGCGAAATGATCATGGGTAAAACGGCGGCGCCCCTCTCCTTTTGGCGGGAATACCGCTACCAATTTGCGGGTGACCGGGTGCTGGTCTACTTTCACGACCAACCGTCTGGTAACTATGAACTTTACCAGGCCTACCGCTTGGACGAGAACGGTCACCTCCTCGTCCCGGACAACACCTACCTGTGTGCCCTCGACACTTACGACGCCCGTTTTGAACTGGACAATGCTCACTTCGCCCAACACACCTGGGTAAACGGTCCCCAAAAGGATTACCGGTTAGATAAAGAGTTACAGCGAATATAAGAAACAAGGGGCTGGAAGAACACCGTTTTCTTCCAGCCCCTTGTTGTATTTCAGTATGCTCAATGGGTGCCGCAACCCTGATTACTGCTCCTGGTCTTTTTTCAACAGTTCCAAAAGGGCCTTATCCCGGTCAGCCACGATCTGCTTACCGGCGTCCCCTTCTAAGTCGAAAAAGCCACGCCCGGTCTTTAAGCCAAGTTCGTTCGCGTCCACCTTTTTCTTTAAGAGCGGATCTTCCCCGGTGCCGTTTACTAGGTCTTGGTATAGGTAGGTGGTCAACTTTTCAAAGATGTATTGCCACGAAATGCCCCGCCAATTGTAGCCCTTATATGGGTACACAGTCGTACCATCGTTAACAAATTGAGAAACTGAACCATTTATTTCTGCCGGTGACTTAACTAACTTGAAGTGCTCAAACTCTTTGGTGTTAGAAATCTTATACGTTTGCCCCGTCAGTGACCGCGTTTCAAACGGAGCCGCTAATTGTTGACCAGTGTCGATGTCAACGTAGTATACCTTCTGCGTCAACAACTTCGGAACAATATCCGTCAAATTGTAGTACTTTGAGGTGTTAAGGTATTGGGAACTAGTTGGCCGCCCAAAGAACCACAGGTAGTTCATCGAAGGCCTGGCGTACATTGAATTCGACATGTACGAATCAACAACCATCGTCCCGTCACCATTGTAGTATGTTAAGTCCCCGTATAAACTCTGCGATAACTCTGACTGGTCCTTGCCTAGCGTGTAACTGTTTACCAAATGGTGGTTGGCATCCTCTTCATATACATAGAGAATCCCCTTCCCCGCCCGATCAGTTGCAAAGGTGATCGTGTGACCAACGTCTTCATACTCACCACCATTAACAATCAACGCTTCAAACACGTATTGATCGGCTGGTACATTCTTATACACCCCAGCCGGCATGTTCCCCGGGTCGCTTTTGGTAATCGTCGTCTCCCCAGTCGACGGCACGTTTTCGTACTCACTCGTCGCGGTTGCTAACATCCGACGGACGGCCCGGCGAGCAGGCATAGCGCTAGCGGAACTGGTACTGGCGGCGCTGGCTGCATCACTGGTGGCGCTGGCCTGGCTAGCAACGGCGCTGTCACTCGTCGCGGCGGCGCTGGAAGCAGCGGCGGCTTGGCTTTGCCCAGAAGCCACCGCAATCGTGGCATTGGCTTCCCCACTGGTGGCGCTGGTTGACGAGCTGAGCGCCCCGACTTCTTCGGGGTTAGTAGCGGCGTGGGCAGTTGGCCCTAAGGCCACGCTCGAGAACAAGAAGACCCCCGAGGCGACCGCAACGGAAAAGACCCCGATGCTTAGGCGCCAAATCGACCAACGGGTGTAGCGTTGGCCCATCTTCTGCTCAAGTAAGTTTTGATTGTTTTTCCCAACCATAATCGTAATCTTCTCCTTGAGATGTCTATCCGCCACGAGCGCCCGCATAAACTATCCAGCGATAAAACGAACTGGTTTAAAAAACACCTTTTCCCCGTAATTGAGAAAGTCGGCGTTCGGTGCCACCCGTGGTTTTTGATCAATTTGATTTATCACATCATATATCAATAGATTAATTAGGTCAACTCATCAATTAATCACCTAATAAACATTATTGTTCGGGATTTTAATATCCTTTTTGCCTCAATTTGTAAATTAAACGTTAGGATCGGGTCCCGCTTTAACGTAATTCAGAAAAAGAACTCACTAATCACCATTAGCCCAGCTTTAGCACTGGTTAGGATCAACTTAGCGCATTTCAACGCCAGGGAGCCAACTTGGTGCATTCGTCCATTAACCTCCATTTCCGCCCCATCATTCCATCATAATCACTCCTGACGATCGTTCGGTTTTTAAGCACACAAAGGCGCCCTACTGTCTTTTTGAGGGGTGTTTCGTTATAAATTAAGGACAAAATAAAAACATTACCGTGGGGTTCGGTAACGTTTTCCTTACTTGAAGTAAATGTCATAATGCAGCTTACAACCGGGATTGAAGGGGTGCTGGCAGTTTAAACAAGTGCCAGTAGCGTACTGGGCAAAGTTCATCTACTGCCCTGCCCGCATTCCCCGCACACCACGGCGAGTTCTTCCTTGCCGCAGGCGGCAAAGGGGTGATCTTCCAATTAATCGTGGCACTGGTAACAGGCGTAGTATTTTTGACACCGGGCGCACTTGAGGGCGGCCACGTCAACTTCCTGGTGGTAATGGGTGCACCGCCCCGCCTCATCGGTATCAATTCCGTGAATCTCAATCATTTTAAACTCCCAATCTCGCTATTTTTGTACTGGTTTAATCAATTCAACGCCCCGCTTTCCTCGTTTCCAGCGGCTGTAGACCGTTTCAACCGACAAGTGGTAGCACTCAGCTAACTCCGGCAGGCTCAGCCGTTCGCCGTTAATTTCGACGCGGTGGTTGACCGGGCACTTCTCCTTGACGAGCCGTTCTTTGGCGACTTCGACTTGGCCATCCCGGGGCGTCCGGTTGCGGATCAAATCGATTTCCACGCCCAGCTGCTTGGACAGTTCGTGGCGGGTCAGCCGCTGGTTGTCGACGATCAATTCCTTGCTTGGCATGTGGGCTTTGAAATCTTCGGCCACCTCCCCGAGGTACTTTTCGATCGCCGCCGCCTTGACGACCTCACTGCGGTTCTTAGCCAAGTGGTTAAAGGCGTTGCGGACCGACACCTCGTTACGTTGGTGCGTCAAAGAGTAACAAGAAATGCTAACGAAGTGACCGTGATCGTCAATTAAAAGGTCGTTTTTGCGCCCGGCCTCGTGTTTGACCGGCTCAATCAGCTCTTCGCCCCGGCACCCACTGTGGTAGCGTTAGTAAATCGTCCCGACCGCAAACCCATACCGGCAGGCAATTTGGCTCAGCGACAATTTTTCACCGTTCACCCACTGGACGATCCGGGTCGGCTTTTGTTGCTTGCGGATTGGCGCCGCCAGCTGGTCGTCACGCTTCCCCCGCCGGTAACGAGCCTGGATTTAGTCGGCGCTCAACTTCGGGTAACGCTCAGCCAGTTCCCCAGCCGTCAGCTCCTCGCCTTTAAAGGTGATCAGCTTGCCCTTCCTGGTTTTGACGTGGCTGACGAGGAGGTCCTTGCCCCGTAGCCCCTTTTCGTAGCGATCCCGGATTGTCCGGGTGGTTACGTGGGCCCGCTTGGCAATTTCGGCGATCGTTAATTGTTCACCGTCGATCTCGATTTGGCGCGCCCGGCGGCCCTTTTTAAGCGGGGCGACCAACTGGTCCTCTCGCTTGCCGTGCCGGTAACAGTTGGCAATCACCGTTGCCGATAAGCCGGCAATGTCGCCCAGTTCTTGGTAGGTCAGCAAGCGGTGGTGGTAACGAATCCATTTGGCGTGGTGCGCCGTGGTTAACGACTGCGCTCGCCTAAGCTGGCCGGTTATCGACAGTGGGTTGAAATACAACTGGCCATAGAGGGGCCCACCCCCATTGACCCACAGTCCCTTTTCTAGCCCGCGCAAGTCAGCCATGGCAATCACCGCCCGCGCCGACATCCCCACCAAGGAATGGCCGATTAGATAACTGAGGCGCTCTGCTCTGCTCTGCTCTGCTCTACTCTGCTCTGCTCTACTCTGCTCATAGCATCGTCCGATCCCCCTTTTGTGTCAACTTTTAGTTTGGCATCCGTTCACATTTTATTGACGATAAGCAAACGCTGTCAATTAGATTCGATTGATTTATGAATTAAAATCTTATTGATCGGATTGCCACGCGAACGTCAGCGCCAGACCCCAAGAGTTGCTCACCCGGAAATTAATTTATTTCCTAAAATTATATCAGACTTGCGACCTATATATTGTCTACTGATGCTTGAGCGTATAAATAATCACCATAATTCAATTACATTGGTGCGTTTTTCGTCCACTTCTCGCCCCCAATGGGTGAATTAACCTTCCCTACTTGCTTTCTTTACCCATACTTTATTATAGAATCAATTATTAGCCGATTTATTAGAAAGGGTTAATAAGCTTCTTTGGGTGCGCTTTTGCACTTCCGAACCGGATCTGCACCCCAATTTAAGAAGTTCGTTCTTCACCCCATTTTGGCCCCTTTTTTGGTCGGGGCGTTACACTTTTTTCAAAAAAATCGCTTCAGGGGCTTGCCAACTTAAATAAAGTTCGCTAGAATTGGAAAAAATTAAATAAGAGAAAAATGAGAAAGACGAGTAGGTCGTTGATTTGTCCAGTGAGTCAGGGCTAGTGGAAACCTGACCAACCCTCTGCGATTGAATAACACTTTCGAAGATTACTAACCCAAATGCATTGCAAAGTAGGCTTAGTCGTGACCGGAACGTTACCACCGGATGAGTATGTTTGTACTCAATGAAAAGTGGGCTAGTAATACCCTAGCCAACTTGGGTGGTACCGCGGAAATAAGCCTTTCGTCCCTTGTCAAAAGCAAGGGGTGAAAGGCTTATTTTTTTCATCCACGGTTTAACCACAAAGGAGACTTTACAATGTGCGGATTTTTAGCTGTTGATTCTAAGGAATTTGATTTAACGACCTTTTGCGACGCACTGGAGAAAAACGTTGACCGCGGCCCGGACATGACCGAAACCGTCGAAGAAGACGCGGTGATGTTTGGTTTTAACCGCCTGTCGATCATGGACCTGTCCGATGACGGGATGCAACCCTTCAAGGGCGAAGATTGCACCCTGGTCTGCAACGGAGAAATCTACAACTTCTTACAGCTCAAGGAGAACTTAAAAGACGGCTTCAGCTTCCAAAGCTCTAGTGACTGCGAAGTTTTGATCCCGCTCTACCGTAAGTACGGGTTGGACACCATGTGCAAGATGCTCGACGCCGAGTTCGCCTTCGTCTTATACGACAAGGTGGCCAAGAAGGTCGTGGCCGGGCGTGACCCGATCGGGATCCGGCCAATGTTTTACGGCTACACCAAGGAGAGGGGCGAAATCGCCTTTGGTTCCACGGCCAAGACCCTGATGGACTTGTGCGACCAAATCTTCCCGTTCCCACCGGGCCACTACTACGACGGCGAAAAGTTCGTTACCTACCGCGACCCAGCCATGGTTACCCGGATGCACACGCCAAGTTTTGCAGAAGCCACGACCGGCATCCGTGATTACCTGGTCAAGGGGGTGGAAAAACGGCTCCACGCTGACGCTCCGGTCGGCTACCTGTTGTCCGGGGGGCTGGATTCTTCCCTCGTTTGCTCGATCGCATCTAAGTTAATGCCGGGCAAGAAGTTACGGACCTTTGCGATCGGGATGGACCGCAACCCGATCGATCTCAAGTACGCCCGTGAAGTTGCCGACTACTTAGGCACTGACCACACCGAATTCATCATGACTCGCGACGATGTTTTAGGGGCGCTACGTGAGGTCATTTATACCCTGGAAACCTGGGACATTACGACCATCCGGGCCTCGATCGGGATGTACCTCTTGTGCAAGAAGATCCACGAAACGACCGACCTGAAGGTGATCCTGACCGGGGAATGCTCCGACGAAATGTTCGGCTACAAGTACACCGACTACGCCCCGAACGCCGAAGCCTTCCAAAGCGAATCGATGAAGCGGGTCCGCGAACTCTACATGTACGACGTGCTGCGGGCCGACCGCTGCATCTCGGCTAACTCGCTTGAAGGCCGGGTGCCGTTTGCCGACCTCGACTTCGTGGAATACGTGATGTCCTTAGACCCGGACATGAAGATGAACCACTACGACAAGGGGAAGTACCTGTTGCGGATGGCCTTTGCCGGACAAGACTACTTGCCAGACGACATCCTGATGCGGGAAAAGGCGGCCTTCTCCGACGCCGTTGGCCACTCCCTGGTCGACGACTTAAAGGAATACGCCGACGCCAAGTACACGGATGAAGACGTGGCCAAGGCCAGCGAAAAGTACGCCTACAAGACGCCGTTTACCAAGGAATCCCTGCTCTACCGCGACATCTTTGAGGAATTCTTCCCGGGCAAGGCCGAATGGATCAAGGACTACTGGATGCCAAACAGCGACTGGGAAGGTTGCGACGTTGACGACCCGTCCGCTCGCGTCCTATCCAACTACGGGGACTCGGGCAAGTAGTGAGTGCGGACCAACCATAAGGCAGGTCGTGGGCTTAAACTACATTGAAGATTAAACAAAGGGCTCCAACCATATTCTTATGCGAACTGGTGGCGCCCTTTTGTAACTGTTCTTTTATTTGACCATCATGGTCGTCATGCTATAATAACGATATAAACGGGAGGCTGTCGGAAGCCTCCCTGGGTAGAGCCGATATTTCGGTGGCCAACTTTTAGTTATTTAATAACCGCTAGCCGGTGCAAGCTAAGGCGGTTATTTTTTTACGCTAAGTTTGATTAGCGCAACGATCAGCATCAGCAGGCAAATGTCAAAATCGTCAAAAATAACAACGAGGGTCAACTCAATCAAGAGGGCGTCCTTTCTTCCAACTTGCATCAATCGGCTCCAGCAGTTCACACGTGAACTGCTGGGGTCTTTTTTCATCTTCCCAACCTTTTCGGTAGCGGTTACAATGAAAGAAACGCCTGTCGGCAAATCGAAATGGAATTGAGGATACTATGGTCACCAAAACTAACCACACCCGTTTGTACGTCTTAGCGGCGATGTTTGTCTTGATCTCCTTTATGTTGGGGGTGTAACGAATTCATGGTCGTCGGCAACCTTTCCTTGATTGCCCACACCTACCACCAGACCCTGAGCCAAAGCGCTTCGATCGTCTCGGTCTTTGCCTGGACCTACGCGATTGCGACCCCGCTCCTGGCGCTGTCGACCAACCGCTTCAATAAGCGCTCCTTGTTCTTGACCCTGCTGGCGGTCTTTTTAGCCGGCACCCTCTTGAGCGCCTTTGCCCCCAGCCTACCGATCTTCTTATTTTCGCGGGTGATGACCACCTCGGTAGCGGGCTTGATGGAGTCCTTGATGTCGGTGATCGCCTACCAACTCGCCACCACCGATCAGCAACGGTCCATGCTGGTCGCCTGGATCTACACCGGCTTTAGCATCGCTTCGGTGGTCGGCAATCCCCTGGGGACCTTCATCGCCAACCTCTGGCGCTGGCAAGACGCCTTCATTATGGTCGCCATTATAACGGTGTTGGCGACCGTAGTGGCCACCAACTTGATCCCCAAAGACCTGGTCAACGAACCAGCTTTCTTTAAAGAGCAGTTGGTACTCTTCTCCGACCGCCGGATCCAACTAGCGATCGTCTTTGCCATTTGCTCGGCCGGGATGATCTTTGGTTACTACACCTACATCCGCTCGTTGATACACCAAACCCTCGGCTTTTCGCTCACTGCCCTGTCGCTGGTCCTCTTGTTACTAGGGGTGTTGGACGTTTTTGCCAACCAATTATCGGGACGCCTCGCCGCCAAAAATGGGATAAAACGGCTGCGCCCCTTCTACGTTCTTGACCTGGTGCTATTAGCGCTCTTCCAATTCAGCATGCAAAACGCCTGGACTGGGCTGTTGCTGCTGTGCGCACTCGTCTTTTTCTTTGCCCTGTTTGGCTCCCCGATTCAGATCTTTGTCTTAGACGTCGCCAGCCACGATTACCCCCAGGCCACCACGCTGGCGTCCACGTTAAACGCCATCTTCTACAACGTTGGGGTCGCGGTAAGCTCCTTTACCGCCACCCAAACCCTCAAGGTGGCCGGCCTCCCCGACCTCGGCTGGAACTCCCTGGTCTACTGTGCGGTCGCCCTACTAGTCTTGCTAACCCTGGTCCGGATGACGGACCGCGAGGCTATGCGGGGCTAGGAAATGAATTGATTGACCCTTAAAAAATAACCGCTAGCTGGTCAGAGCTAAGGCGTTTTTTTTGTGCCATTTTTAAACATTACAATCAGGGCGCTGCTCCGTTAACCGGAAGCAACGCCCTTTTTATTATGAATTGGTTCCGTCCCACAAAACCTCTTCTTTACCGAGGTCCATGAAACTGAAGAAGCGGTCTAGCTCTCCTTGCAGGCGCTGGGCCAAACGGTCGAAGTACAGCTGGTCAACGGATTGCGCGGCCAACAACGCCGACCGCAAGTTGTTGACGACATCCACCTTAATGGACTGAACCGAATCTTCAATCGAAGAATTGACAACCCAACGAAGCCGTTCGGCATTAAACTGCATTTCCACCTGATCATTTTCGGACTTGATGATCCCGTACGGGTGGCGGCCACGCTGAACAACGCTGCCTGCCAGTTCATACTTTTGAACTAATGCAATGAAGTATTCGATAACAATTTTTTGTTCGTTTGTCATAACTTCTCTCCCAATAATAAAAAGTCATGATTATATTTTCTGATCAATAACTATAATTGTTAACTACAACCCCTATTAATTTCGTCATCACCCTAATTGATTTCTCATTCACTTAACGCTGATAAGGAGTAGTCAACAATTCGGTTTTATCAACTTAAACAACTTCTTTGGCGTCACGATCGCACTCCCAGACGAGGAACTTCCCAGCCGCGATTCTCATCATTTGATAATCTAAAGCCCGCCGTTTCACATTAGTTATAAAAATTAATTTTAGTGATTTCCCTTCCACAGCACCTCTTCATCGCCCAACTTGGAGAAGCCAAAGAATTGGTCGAGGTCATCTTGTAGCTGTTGGGCGAGGCGAGAGAAGTACTTGTAATCCCGGTTGGCCTTGGCGACCAGGAGTTCCTTTAGGCAGGTCAAAACGTCCACGCGAATCGCCTTTCCGACGTCGGTGGCGTTTCGTTCGCTTACCCAGCTTAAGCGGTCGGCGTTGAAGGGTACTTCCAGGGCTTCGTGCTTGGCTTTAACGACCCCATAAATGTGCTCCCCCTTTTGAATCACCAACGCCCGAACGCGGTGCTTTTCCATTAACTCAATAAAGTAATCAACGGCAATCGATTGTTCTGTGGTCATATCAATCTCTCCAAATTAATAAGTTCTATTTATATTTTGGGCAAATATACGGGCGTTGTCAATCAACCGGTAGATTATTTTTGTTATCAAAATAAGGGAAATCTCATCAATTTAACGCTGATAAGGGACCCTTGCCATCCCTTATTTATCGGTGCTAAGGAGTAAGATGACCGGCAAACGAGTTCTACGATCAAATATTTCGAAAATAAAAATACTAATCGGGTTGCCATTTTAAAAATGAGAGCGGCGCCAATCTTTTTTGATCCACTGATCACATGGGCTTGATTTAAATCAAGAAAGGAATTGAGAAAGACAGCAAGAGGCAGGGAGAACGCCGTGTTCCCCTGCCCCTTGTCGTTTAGTGTTCCAATTGTCGAATCACCCGCGCCGGGTTACCCACCGCAACCGTGTAGGGTGGGATATCCTTGGTGACCACCGACTTGGTGCCGACAATCGCGCCTTGGCCGATCGTCACCCCCGGTAAAACGCTGACCCGGGCGCCCAGCCAGGCGCCCTTTTCGATGTGAATCGGCTTGGTCATGATCGTGTGCAAGTTACTGGGCTCGTGGTTAACGGTGAAGAGCCCCACTTCCGGCCCCAGCATGGCCCCATCGTCGATCTGCACCCCGCCTAGAGACATCATCGTGACGTGGTGGTTGATGTAGACGTTTTTGCCCAGCGTCACCTGACTGGCACAGTCAACGCTCATTGGCGGCGTCAGGTAAGTGCCATCCTTGATCTGGCCGTTAAAGAGCTCGTTTTCAAGCTCCACCAGCCGTTGCTTAGCAGCCGGATCAGTTTGCCGCAGCTGCCAGCAGAGGTGGTCGCAACGATCGATTTCGCCGTGGACCTCACGCTGGTAGTCGGCATCCCGAATGTCAATGTGTTCGCCCTGGTGGAGGCGGTCAAAGACGGTCATTACTTCTTCCCCTCTGCCATCCCGGTCACCAGACCCGGTTGTAGCGGGCCGTAGTAGTATGACGCCGTGGCGCCCCCGTCGACGAGGAAGGTAGCCCCGGTGATGAATTGGGCCCGGTCGCTCATCAAGAGTTCGGCCACGTCGGCCACTTCATCGGCAGTCCCAGGCCGCCCCGCCGGACTCTTGGCAAACATGTTCTTGTAAAAGTCGCCCCGGATCCCGTTGAATTCGTCGAGGGCCAGCGGGGTGACGATGATCCCCGGGGTAATGTCGTTAAGCCGGGCCCCGCGTGCACCCCACTTAACAGACTCGCCCATCACCCGCTTTTCGTTGCACCACTTAGCCAGTTGGTAAGCTTGCAGGGTGGTTTCGATGTTTTCCTCGGCTAGAAGGGGCAGGTCCAAGAGCTCTTCGGTCGGGGGCAGCGCCAGTTGCCGGTCCTCTTCTGGGGTCAGCTGCTTCATCCGGAAGCCGGATTGCGAAGAGATAACGATCCCGGCGCCGCCTTCTTCAATCACCTTACCGCCCTCCTCTAGCAAAACGGCGGTCCCGTATAAATCAACCTTCAAAATCGTTTCGATTGAAGCCTGCGACGGCGACACACCGGCCCCGTTAACCAGGTACTTGACCGGCCCCATGCTCGTGGCCTTTTTAACCATCGCCTGGATCGAAGCCCGGTCGGACAGGTCCATCACCGTGGTCGTGACGTCAAAACCGGCCTCTTCTAAGACCTTGCCGATCGCCTTGGCGTTTCCCTCGCTCTTGTCGCCGAGCAGAATTTGCTTACCGTAGCCCATCCGCCGTGCGATTGCCAGCAAGATTTGTCCCGCCCCGACTACGATCATTACTTCTTTTGCCATTTGTGTTGCCACCTTTCGTTTACTTGATGGCTTAATTGTAAAAAAGCTCCCCGCCACGATCAATTCGCGTTTGGGGAGTGATCCATAAGTTAATCTGATTAATAATTAAACAGGGGATCGCCCTTCTCTTAACCTGCCACCCCCACCGGACAAATATTTAGATTTGCGCAAAATGGAAGTGCGAACCAACCTCCTCGACAGGCCGTTGGGCTAAGCTTGGCCGGGGGGTAGTGCGACACGCACTGTTCTCAGACCTGCTTAGCCACTAGGCCTGTGGTTGGGGAGCACGTTATCTGTGTAAACTTTCAAAACACTAATCTTTGCGCCCAATTTTAGATTTGTCCTGTATGCTTTCCTCACGATCACCGCTGACGTAACGCTTCAAGGCCAGCCCCTAGCTCACTCTGGTCCTTTACTAGACCCAACTCCTCCGCTTTTACCAGTTTCATCGCCTGCTCAACTTCTTTTGGGAGTTCTTCAAAATCGTTCAGCGAGAAACCACGGTTGGACTTATTGCTACTAGCATTCTCAAAATTTTTCATTGTCACGATAGGTATCCATTTCCCATTTACCCTTATTTGATCCGCCCACCCGAATGTTACACGGAACAGTCATGGCAAACGAAAGCACTATTGCCTAGGAACAGGGAAAGTTGGAGGAAGTTTTAGAATTACGCCGGGGTGTAAGAAAAGCGTTTATTATTATTCTCCCCCTACTAAAAAACCGATAAGGGTGCTTGACATCCCCCGCCCTTATCGATATTGTTAAAACATACACAATATCTAATTGGAGGAATTGACATGATTAAAGCTTTTGCTTCCCCATCTTCTTACGTTCAAGGTAAGGGTGTGCTCTTTGAATCCAAGCCCTACCTGGAAAGCTTCGGCACCAAGCCCCTCTTAATTACCGGCGGCCACGTCTACGAAGCCGTCGGCAAGGACTTTGAAGCTTACTTAACAAAGCAGGGCTTCGACGTCATTTTGGTCAACTTTAATGGTGAATCTTCGACCAAGGAAATCGACCGGATCGCCGCGATCGCCAAGGACCAAGGTGCCACGGCCATCTACGGTCTCGGTGGCGGGAAGACCAGCGATACGGCCAAGGCGGTCGCCGATACCGCTAAGCTGCCGGTCGTGATCATGCCAACGCTGGCTTCCACCGACGCCCCGTGCTCGCGTCTGTCGGTCATCTATAAGGAAGATGGCACGGTCGAAAACTACCGCTTCTACGACCATAACCCGGAACTGGTGCTGGTGGACAGCCAAGTGATCGCCAACGCCCCGGCCCGCCTCTTGGTCGCCGGGATCGCGGACGCCCTGGCCACCAACGTGGAGGCCCAAGCCGTCACCCAATCCGGCGCCGACACGATGCTAGATGCCAAGCAAACCCTGGTCGGGATCGCAATCGCCGAAAAGTGTGAGGAAACCCTCTTCAAATACGCTCACCAAGCCGTGGCCGCCGTCGAACAAAACGTGGTTTCCAGCGCCCTGGAAAAGATCATCGAAGCCAACACCCTGATGAGCGGGCTCGGTTTCGAAAGCGGTGGCCTGTCCGGGGCCCACGCCATCCACAACGGCCTGTGCATCTTTGAAGAGACCCATGCCCTGACCCACGGGGAAAAGGTCGCCTATGGTACCCTGACCCAGCTGATGCTAGAAGGCGCCGATGAAGAGCGCTACAACAAGTACTTGCGCCTGATCAAGTCGCTCGGGCTGCCGACCACCTTGGCCGACCTCCACTTAGCCGACGTTTCCGACGAAGCCCTCTTAGAAGCTGGTAAGGTCGCCTGTGCCCCGACCGATACCCTTCACCGCCTGCCGTTTGAAGTTGAACCGGGTGACGTTGCCCAAGCCTTCCGGGCCGTCGACGCCTACTCCAAACAAATCCTCTAATCAACCTTCCTAATTCAACCACCCAGCAGATGTTGCATTTAGTCTACTGGGTGGTCTTTTTTGCTCATTTTTATTAAATTAGCTTAATAGAGTCCAGAAAGTCTATTAAACTTTTCAATAATTAGCGCTTTTAGGTTTTCCATGGGTTATCATGGAAGATAATCATTCTTATTATTGGGGTATAGTAATGATCGGTGCTAGAATCAAACATCTTCGAAAGGGGCGGAACCTGTCCCAGGCGATGCTTGGTAAATACATTGGCGTTTCGCAAACCACGGTCACAGCGTGGGAAACGAACCGGACAGAACCCTCCAGTACATATGTCACGAAACTAGCAGAATTGTTTGAGGTATCAACTGATTACCTTTTAGACCATGAACGGTCAATTCGGCAACCAGTGACGGTCGACCTGGCCGATGAAAACGTCAATTTAACCTACCGGGGGCGTCCCCTCTCGAAGAACGACCGGAATATTATTTACCGGCTGATGGAAGACTAGGAGCTTGCTCCTGGTCTTTTTTGTTTTGGAAGTGCGTACCAACCATTGGCAGGCCGTGGGCTAAGGATAGGGCGAACGGTTGGTGCGGCACGCACCGTTCTTCGGCCAGACTTAGCCACTAGGCCTGCGGTTGGGGAGCACGTTATTGGAAGTGCGACCCACCCTCCTCGACGGGCCGTATGACCAAGCTAGAGCGGGGGTTGACGCCCTGACGTCATTCTCCGCTCGTACTTAGGCACTAGGCACGTGGTTGGGGAGCACGTTATTGGAAGTGCGTACCAACCTCCTCGACGGACCGTGGGCTAAACTAGAAAATCCGACTTAATTTTTTTCGTCCGTCCCAATTATCTAAGAATTTGTGTAAACCGGTTTATATTAAATAACAACGGTGACGCCCCTATTAAATTAGTTTATATATGTCAAATTTGTATTTTATGAGTAATAAATTTTAATTTTTTCTATATGTAACCTGTTGACAGTTATTATAACCGGCGTTATTATGTAACCGTTAACAAGAAGGTAACTACTTCACGATGCAAGCGATTCCCTGCGCTTGGTTGCCGAAGGTCACAAAGTTCACCCCACCAAACTGGGCGGTGGTTCTAAGCACAATCGCCATCCTACTTTTGACTTTCACATACTGCAATTGTTCATTAATCTACAATCATGCTGGCGGAAGCACTTGAATCCAGGATTTACTTATGGAAAGGATCTTCATTATGCAACAACCAAAGGAACACTCATTTGACTCTGAAAAGTTCATCTCCTGGCTTGGCCGCTTCGCCAGTGTCATCGCCATCCTGATGTACGTTTCCTACATCGCTCAAATCATCAATAACCTACACGGCCAATATGGTGCCCCACTGCAACCGTTCGTGGCCGGGGTCAACTGTTCTTTGTGGTCAATCTACGCCTACTTCAAGAAGGACCGTGACTGGCCCGTTTTCTGGGCTAACTTCCCAGGGGTCTTCTTCTCCTTCGCTACTTTCATTACTTGCTTCCACTTCTAAAGGGAAGTGCGACCCAGCCAATCAAGCAGGCCGTGGGCTAAGGATAGAACACAGGTTAGCGCATCAGCGGTGTTCTGTGGTCAGACTTAGCCACTAGGCCTGCGGCTGGGGAGCACGTTATCGGAAGTGCGACCCAACCTATCCAGTAGGCCGTGGGCTAAGGATAGGGCGAAGGTTGATGCCTTGGTACCGTTCTTCGCCCGTACTTAGGCACTAGGTCTGTGGTCATTTTCCACGTTATCGAAAGTGCAATCCAACTTTTGCCTACACAAAATGCGGCCGCTTCGCAAGATCAATCTTGCGAAGCGGCCGCATTTTAATTTGGGACCAGGTTGGTTGCCACTCTCTTACTTTCGAATAAACTGTTCGTCGACGTCATCGCCGCGGTCATCGCTGACGTAACGTTCAACACGCATGTGCAAATCGTACTTCTCCCGCAACTCGGCCAACTGCTTCATCATTGGCGAAGCATGGTGGGCATCCAGGGAGGCTTGGTCGGCCCAGCTATCGATCAACAGCAGGGTCTCCGGGTCGTCGTAGGGAATGAAATAATCGTACTTAAGGTTGCCCGGCTCGGCCTTAATGGCGGCCACCACCCCCTGGTCGATCATTTCCTTAGCAAATTGCTGGGCGCTGCCGTTTTTCCCCGTGTAATAAAGGTTGACTGTTAGTGCCATTACGCATCCCCCTTAATCTGGTCGGCTACCAGCTTGGCTTCAAATTCGTTGACTAAGTAATCCGCCCCGGCCGGGTAAAAGGCATCCTCGGTAATGATTTGGTCCAGGTCTTTGCGGGCCATCTGCCGGGCCAAAATCAACCCGGACTGGGCACGACTCTTGGACGGACCGACGATCAAAAAGTCGCCCGCTTCAAAGTGGCGGCTAAACCACTGGCGGTGGGCGGTCAGTTGGTCTTCCGTGACCTGATCACCCTTCAAACGAATGTCAATTAAATACATTTCAATCCCCCTATTCAAAGGCGCCGAGCACCTTTAACTCGTCTTGGCTCAGGTAGTCGGCGTACTCTTTTACCCGCTTGGCCAAGTCCTCGTCGCTGATCGAGCTAGCGCCGGTCGTCACAAACGGGGTAACAAACTTAGTCCCGATCAGGTTGCTCATCGCTTGGAACGGCCGTAACAATTCGTAAACCGTGTACGGGACGAACTTTCCGGCGCCGTAGTTGTCGGCCCCCGGCGTGATCGCCACCAGTAGTTCCTTGCCGTGCAGGGCGTTACCGTCGCTCCCGTAGGCCCAGCCGTAAGTCAGCACGTCGTCTTCCCACTTCTTTAACAGCGGCGTCCCGGAGTACCAGTACATCGGCGTTTGCAAGACGATCCGGTCGCTTTCCTCCATCACGGCTTGTTCCTTGGCGACGTCAATTTGAAAGTCCGGGTACAAAGCGTACATGTTGCGGACCTCGATGTCGCCCGGTAAACCGGCGGCTAAGGCCTTGTTGACGCGGGAGTTGGCGAAGTTGGGGTGGAATAAAAAGACGGTTGTTTTCATAATTAAAGTGTCTCCTTTTGGTCATCTAAAATTTGGTATTCTTCAAAGTAACTCTTCCTGGCCCGAATCTCACCGCTATCGTACAAAGCGATCTTGTGCTCCAAACGATTGATTGAGCGGTCCAGGTTGTGGCGCTTGTTTAACAAAACTTCGAGTTGGTCAGCCAACAGCTCCCGGCGTTTGGTTAACGTCGCATCGCCCTGCTCTAGTAGCTTAGCGTAAGTTTGCAAAACGTCGACCGGCACCCCCGAGTGGCGCAGGCAAACGATCATCTCGATCCAGTCTTGGACCCCCTGGGGATAATAGCGGCGCCCCCCTGGCGTCCGGGGGATCGGCGGTAGTAGGTCAATTTTTTCGTAGTAGCGCAAGGTGTCCGGCGTCAGGCCGTACTTGCTGGCCACCTGGGTAATCGTTAAATTCGCCATGTCATTTTCCTCCTGATGACCTTAATTTACTACTTTGAGTTAACTCCAAGTCAAGGGTTTCCGCCAGAAATTTACTCAAAAAAAGACCGCCCCTTAAGAACGGTCTCTCTTATGGTTACACTGTCGGCCTAGTGGCTAAGTCCAGCCACAGAACACCGCTGACGCGCTAACCCGTGTCTTGTCCTTAGCCCACGGCCTACTTGATTGGCTGGGTCGCACTCACCAATATCGTGCTCCCAACCACGGGCCTAGTGCCTAAGTACGGCCGGAGAACGGTGCGTTCCGCACCAACCCCCGTCCTAGCTTAGTCCAACGGCCCGTCGAGGAGGTTGGGTCGCACTCACTTTCTAAAATTCCGCCAGCGTCGGCCGTGCCAAGACCAAAACGTTGCCGAAGTCGTGGTTGAAGCGGGCCTCCCAGCGCCCGGCCGTCAAGTGTGGCGGCAAGAGGAAGGTCCCGGAAGATACCACCTGCCCGCGGGCGAACTGCTTGCCTTGTTCATCAAGCTTCTTAACCAACCACTGCAAGGACTTGAGCGGGTTCCCCAACACTTCGCTGGAGTCCCCTTCGCCGACCTGTTGCCCGTTTTGGTAGAGGTCGACGTGAACGGTGGCGGCGTCTTCAACCGAGGAAAAGGCCTGGTCGCTGTCACGCTCCTCGCCATAAACCACTAATCCCCCCACGGCGCAGTCTGACAAGACGTTGTACTTACCCAGGCTCGGGAACCAGTCAACGAAGCGGGCGTCGGGCACTTCAACGGCACCCGCTACGGTGGTCTTATGCAAAAGGTCCTCTAGTGAATCAGTCGGCTGGAGGGTTTCCTTGGCCCGGAAGGCGAGTTCGACTTCGACCAGTGGTTCATTGAGGTGGTCGAGGTTGACCCCAGCCGGGCCTTTTAAGAAACGCTCGGCGACCTGTTGACCAAAGAGGGGGGCATCGGTGTCAAACATCTTCTGGGTCTCTTCGCTGGTCAGAGAAACTTTATAGCCGGCGGTCGGTTGACCCTTGAGTGTCATCACCCGTTCCTGGACGGCGTAGGCGGTCTCAAAGTCTTGGACCACGCCCTGCCAATCGTCTTCGTTGAGGGCAACGTTGGTCACGTAACTTTGGTAGAGAGCCTGGGCAAATTCTGCTTGGCGTTGGTTTAGTTCAGTCATAATTCTTCCTCCTTTAACTCTGGTAGCGCACTATGTATTGGAATTGACGAGATCAAAAACGCCCCTCCTCCCCGTCATTAGGGAGCAGGAGCGCTTTCACGTGGTACCATCCTACTTGCTCAAAAGTGAGCCACTTAGCACGAACTTTCATTCGCGACCAGGATAATGGGTGGTAACCAACTTAGCTTACTTTGTTCAGCCAGTAGCTCGGGAATGATCACTTATTCGGGTTTCGTACCTAGCTTCCACCAGCCGCTAGTTCTCTTTTTCACGAAGTTCCGACAGTAGTTCCGTCACAGCTTTTTAATCTCTATCTAATTCTTGATGTTAGTATAAGGGCGTTTTCGTCGTTCGTCAATAAAATAATTAAAAAACACTAATTAGTTTAATCGATTTGTTAGGTAAGTTGTATGCAGTTTTACTTTAAATAATGAAAAGATTCGCTATAATAGTAATTGGCAACGTTACCAAGCTGACGTACATGTTACAGGAGGTATATTCATGGCAAAAATTTACGCATACGGAATCCGCAAGGACGAAGAACCTTACTTGAACGAATGGGCAAAGAACCACGCTGACGTGACGGTCGACTACACGGCCGAACTGTTGACGCCGGAAACGGCCGCTCAAGCAGCTGGTGCTGATGGGGTAGTTGTTTACCAACAACTCGACTACACCGCTGAAACGCTCCAAGCCCTCGCCGACCAGGGCGTTACTAAGATGTCCTTGCGTAACGTGGGGATCGACAACATCGACATGGCCAAGGCTAAGGAACTGGGCTTTGAAATCACCAACGTTCCGGTTTACTCTCCGAACGCCATCGCTGAACACGCCGCTATCCAAACGGCCCGCATCCTTCGTCAATCCAAGAAGTTAGACGAAAAGATCGAAAACGGGGACCTCCGTTGGGCACCAACCATCGGCCGCGAAGTTCGTGACCAAGTGGTTGGGGTTGTTGGTACGGGTCACATCGGTCAAGTCTTCATGCAAATCATGGAAGGCTTCGGCGCTAAGGTGATCGCCTACGACGTCTTTAAGGATCCGGAACTGGAAAAGAAGGGCTACTACGTTTCCTTGGACGAAATCTACGCCCAAGCTGACGTTATTTCCCTCCACGTACCGGCCCTGGAAAGCACGATCCACATGATCAATGACGAAACGATCGCCAAGATGAAGGACGACGCCGTACTGGTTAACGTTTCTCGTGGTCCGTTGGTTGACACCGACGCCGTTATCCGTGCCCTGGACTCCGGCAAGCTGTTCGGTTTTGTCATGGATACTTACGAAGACGAAGTGGGGATCTTCAACGAAGACTGGCAAGGTAAGGAATTCCCTGACGCCCGCCTTAACGACTTGATCCACCGCGACAACGTCTTGGTAACGCCTCACACTGCCTTCTACACCACGCACGCAGTTCGCAACATGGTATTAAAGGCCTTCGACAACAACCTGGCCCTGGTTAAGGGTGAAGAACCTGAAACCCCAGTTAAGGTTGGTTAATAATAGCCTAGCAAAAAAGCACCGCCCATTCGTGAGCGGTGCTTTTTTATGGTTTCGGACTGAGCATTACCGGTTCAGATTAGTAAGTACTGGCCACCTGGCTGACAATCTGACAACGCCCAGCCTGACGTTTCAAGTTGACTCGCATTTGCAGGGGCCAGGTACTAACCCCGCCGCCCCAAACACTTGCTTTGACCCGGTTTTGGCCCACTAGGCTGGCCTGGTCCCCTTCAACCACCACGTCAAAGACTCGCTCCTCGGTTGAAGAATAATACTTCATTTTCCCGTCCATTATCTGGGCGATCCACTCCTGGCGGGGCTGGACGTAACCGGTCATGTGGGTCAAGGTCATCGTTTCCGCCAGGATCCGTTCGAGGGTGGCCTGGTCGCGTTCAACCATCGCCCGGTTTTCGGCCCGGTAAATTTCCACCACCGCTTCTTCATCGCTTCTCGTCATGGCGCTCCTCCTTAATCAAAATGACTTTCCCCCATTATCGCTGTTGGACGGTCACTTGCCAATTCCGGTTGGCGATCGAATTGATCAGTTTTGGTGATCAATTACTTGAATGCAAAAAGCGCCGAGGGAAAAAACGACTTTTCTCCTCGGCGCTGGTTAAGTTTTACATGGGATGCGTGCCTAGCCAATGGTTGGGTCGCAACGGCAGCACTGATAACGTGCTCCCAGCCGCAGACCTAGTGGCTAAGTCTGGCCGGAGAACGATGCGTACCGCATCAACCCCCGTCCTATCCTTAGCCCACGGTCTGCCTGATGGCTGGATCGCACTCAACTATTCTCCCTCGAATTCCATCAGGGTCTTAACGTCATAACCCTTCAGCTTTTCGCGGCCGTTTAGGTCCTTTAAGTCGATCAAGAAGGCACAACCGACCACGATCCCGCCCATTTGTTCAACCATGTCGATGGTGGCCGAAATCGTGCCCCCGGTAGCCAAGAGGTCATCAACGACTAGCACCCGTTGGCCCGGCTTGATGGAATCATTTTCCATTTGCAGGGTTGCCGACCCGTATTCCAGGTCGTAAGTCGAAGAGACTGCCGGCCGGGGCAGTTTCCCCTTCTTACGGGCCGGGGCAAAGCCGACCCCGAGTTCGTAAGCAACCGGGCAACCAACAATGAAGCCCCGGGCCTCTGGACCGACCACCATGTCAACGTGCTTGTCGCGAGCGTAGTTGGCAATTTCATCGGTGGCCTGCTTGAAGGCCTCCCCGTTTGCCATCAGCGGCAAGATGTCGCGGAAAACGATCCCTTTTTCGGGGTAATCCGGAATGCTAGCGACGTAATCGTAAAGATTAATAGCCATAAAAATTTCTCCTTTAGCGCGCGCCAACCAGCCGCTTGACCCACGCCACTAGATCGGGGTGAGACGAATGGACCAGGGCCCGTTCAACTTCTAATTGCGCCTGGCGGCGACGATAACTCGTTGTTTCTTTAAGGTCCCGCCGCTGAGCCTGCGGGACGAGATTTAAAACACCATCTTTCATTGTAACAAATCCAGCCTCAAAAAACACATTTATCATGAAAATTAACTGATCCGCTGGCAAGCGCAGGTAGTTACTAATTGGGTTGACCTGCTGGTTGATGTTTATGTTGGGGTTTTGGCCTAGCAGGCGGTACAGTTTGGCAAAGGCCTGGTAGGCTGGCATCCCGGTCAGGGGGGCCTGGTTGAAGTAGCACAGGAGTCGGATCGAACTAGCCGCCGCGCACTTAGCCAAGCTTGTGGTCAGCTGGCTAATGATCGGCGGGCAATCAACCACTACCAGTTCCTGGTTGGCTACCAGGTCGGCGGTGAGGTCCTTAGGGCCGACCACCGGCCCGTTAGCGTGGCCATTAATGTTATTGCGCAGCCGCTCATCGAAGGCCAGGTAAACCGCAGCCGGTTCAAACATCGGCGGCAACAGCCGGGCCGTCCGTTGGTCGAGCACGGTGACTCCGGTGGCCGCCACGTCGGTTAGCATCAGCTGGCAGCTGGTCTTGCCCCGCCACTCGTTTAAGCTGAGGGTGCCGACCAGTTTGACTTCTTCCGCCTCGGCCAGGGCCGGTGCTAGGCTAGCCTTGCCAAAGGCGACCACGTCTAACGGCGGTTGACCGACCTTTAGTTTAAGGTGGGACTTGTCCTTGCCCATCACCTGGGTCGCCACCGGTCCCTTGACGTCGAGTTCGATTTGGGGCTCCTCGTTGCCCGGGCCAAAGGGTGCCAACCGCTGGATTTGCGTGTACAGGTCCTGGGTGAGCCGGTCTGGTGCCAAGGTCAGGGTAATTTTTAACGGCGGTTTTTGCTGCTGGTTAAAGCCCTGCGCCGTGACCTCTTCGTTTAAGGCCGCTTGTAGGGGCGCCGCCGCAGTTAATTCAAAGGACATCCCGCAGGCCATTGCGTGACCCCCGAAGGCCGTCATCAAGTCGCGGTGCTGATCCAGGGCGGCGAACAAATCGAGGCCCTCCACCGAGCGGCCGGAGCCCTTCGCGATCGTCTCACCCTCGTTGGCGGAAGCGACGATGGTTGGCTTACCGGTTGCTTGAACCACGTGGGCCGCCACGATCCCTAACACCCCCTGGTGCCAGCCGTGGCCCACCAAGACCAGGGCGGGCACCTGTTGGTTAGCCGCCATTGCGAGGGCTTCTTTAGTGATCTGCTCCACCAGTTGCTTACGCTCCTCGTTGGTTTGATCGACTTCTTTAGCTAACCGTTCGGCCTCCTCTTCGTCAAAGGTGGACAAGAGGACCACCCCCGGGCCGGCCTGTTCAATCCGGCCGAGGGCGTTTAAGCGCGGCGCTAGTTGGAAGCCCACGTCGGTCCCGGTCAGGGTCGCCTCCTTGACCCCGGCTAACTTCAGCAGGGCGTGCAAGCCCGGCCGGCTCCCCTGGCGGAGCTGCTGCAACCCCAGTGCCACTAGGGCGTGATTTTCACCGGCCAGGGAAACCAGGTCGGCCAACTCCCCGATCGCCACCAGGTCCAGCATTTCCACCGGGAACTCACCCAGCAGGGCCCAGGCCACTTCAAAGGCGACCCCGACCCCGGACAGATCGGCAAAGGGATACTCGCTACCCGGGTACTGGGGGTGGACAATCGCCACGGCCGGCGGGAGTTGTTCGGGCAGGGCGTGGTGGTCGGTAATGACCACGTCAACCCCCTGCTCCTTGGCATACTCAATCGCCGCCAGACCGGCCACCCCGTTGTCAACGGTGACGATTAGCTGGGTGCCCCCCTCAATCAGCCGCTGGTAGACCGCTTGATTGGGCCCGTAACCATCAGTGAAACGATCGGGCACGTAATAATCAACTTGCGCCCCCAGCGTTTCCAGTGCCTCGTACATCAAAGTAGTGGCGGTGATCCCGTCGGCGTCGTAATCGCCGTAGACCGTGATCTTTTCGCCCGCTTCGACCGCCGCCATGATCCGCTCAACGGCCCGGTCGACGTCGTGCAACGCGTCGGGGGTGTGGAGGTCTTCTGCTTGCGGGTTGAGCCACCGTTGGGCGGCGTCAGCGCTTTTAATCCCCTGGTTGACTAAAAGGGCCGCTAACTCCGCCGGTAGCCCCGTCGCATCGGCCACCACCTGGATCGTTTCTTTATCGCCGTTTGCTTGCCCTTGCCAGGCGTACTTGCTGTCAATCATGCCCGTTCCTTTCTAAGTCTTAACAGTATTAAGACCCCAGCACCCGGTTACGAACTGCTGGAGTCATTTACTTTAGAGGTTATGCTTATTTTGTTGGAAGTTGAAGAACTTCTTGATCGCCCAGTCTCCGAGGCCCGGGATGATCTGGTAGGCCCAGGCGAGCCCAGTCGTGTAGCCCGGTACGTTAATTTCGCGGGTTTCGTAACCCACGTTGTCCCAGACCTGGCGGGCTAAGGCGTCCGGTGCGATAACAAACCACTGCGGTAGGTGGGCCATGTATTCCCCGCTCGGGTCGGCCTTCTTGAAGAAGTCGGTGGCGACCGGTCCCGGATTAACGGTTAGGACCTGGACCCCGTAGTCAGCAACTTCCATCCGCAAGATGTTGGAGAACTGGATCACCCCCGCCTTGGTGGCCGAGTAAACCGCCGAGTTAGGGGTCGGGATCTTGCCGCCCAACGAAGCGACGTTAATAATGGCGCCGTACCCTTGATTCATCATCTGTTTGGCCACGCACCGGCTCAGGTACATGGCGGCCAAGAAGTTGACCGTCACCATCTTGTGCATGGTCGCGTAGCTTTGGTCAACCACGGCGTCCATCATCCCGAGGCCGGCGGCATTGATCAAGACGTCAATTTCCCCGACCTGGTGGCGAATCTGGTCAAGGACCTCATCCACCTGGTCGGGATCGGTCACATCCATTTTAAAGGCAAAGGACGGGCGCCCCGCTAAGATCAGGCAGCGGTCCGCTACCTCTTGAAGCTTTTCTTGGTTGCGGGCGGCCACCACCACGACGGCCCCGCGCCGGGCGGCTTCTAGGGCCAGCGCCTTGCCGATCCCCTCCGAACCCCCGGTGATCAAAACCACCTTGTTACGCAAAAAACGCAGTTGCTTCAGTCGCTTAATCATTAACATGGTCCTTCACCCTCGCTTCCTTACCTTTCCTTAAAAGGAATCTCGATGACGTCTAAATCATTCACCACCCGGGTTTGCTCAAAAATGTCCCGCACTTGGTAGGCCAGCTCATTGGCGTACCTGCCGACGTAACGCGCCGAAATGTGGTTGAGCAATAAGCGCTGGGCACCCGCCTTTTTGGCAACCGTGGCCGCCTGGGCGCTGGTTGAGTGGTAGTAGTTGTGGGCTAAGCGTTGCTCGTTTTTGGCAAAGGTCGCCTCGTGAACTAGGACGTCGGCGCCCTTAGCTAACTTAACGGCGTTATCGGTCACCCGGGTATCGCCTAAAATAGCGACGATCCGGCCCGGTTGCGGCGCCCCGATGAAGTCGTGGCCATCGACCGTGCGGCCGTCTGGCAGGGTCACCACCTCACCGCGCTTGAGTTGGCCGTACAGTGGCCCCGACGGAATCCCAGCTTGGCGTACCTTTTCAACCATCAGTTCACCAGGGTGGGCCGCCTCTTCCACCCGGTAGCCAAAGCTGGCAATCTTGTGGTCCAGCCGCCGGGCGGTCACGGTGAAGGTTTGGTCCTTAAAGACCTCGCCATCGCCAGTCAGCTCCACGAACTTGAGCGGGTAAGACAGGCGCGATTCCGACACCTTGAGGGCGGTTTGCACAAAGTCTTTAATCCCCTTGGGTCCGTAAATGGTTAGCGGTTCGTCGCCGCCCTGAAAGGAGCGCGACGACAAGAAGCCGGGCAAACCAAAGATGTGATCGCCGTGCAGGTGGGTGATGAAAATCTTTTCCACCTTGCGGGGGCGAATGGTGGTGTGCAGGATCTGGTGTTGGGTCGCCTCCCCGCAGTCAAAGAGCCAAATGGCGTTGCGTTCCTCTAACAGGCGCAGGGCCAGGCTTGAAACGTTCCGTTGCTTACTTGGCGACCCCGCCCCAGTTCCTAAAAATTCAATCTGCATTCTAAACCATCTTTCTAATCATCAAATTATTGGACGAATTCAAAGACAAAGTCCTCGATCCGTACCAAATCGCCGTCTTGGATGCCGGCCTCGCGTAGGGCGTCATCGACCCCCATGTGGCGCAGTTGACGGGCAAAGCGCAGCTGACTGTCTTCGTGATCCAAGTTCGTCATCACGAAGAGCCGTTCCAACTTGGCCCCGCTCAGGACCCAAGTCCCGTCGTCATCCCGGCTAATCGTGAAGTCTGGTTCCGCTTCTTGCGGCGCCTTGTAAGTGACGGCTTCTTGTTCATCGTGGGCGTTGGCGTCAAAGGCCGGCGTTTCTTCAATCAGGTTGGCCGTCGTTTGCATCAGTTCCTGAACCCCGGCGTGAGTTACCGCCGAAATCGCAAAGACTTGCGGCGTCTCCGGGAGGGTGTCGTCCGCTTCCAGTAGCTTCTTAAACTCGTCCAAGTGCTCCTGAGCTTCCGGTAGGTCCATCTTGGTGGCTACCACAATTTGCGGCCGCTTGAGGAGTTCCGGGTCGTAAGAAGCCAGTTCCTTGTTAATATCGTGGAACTTCTCGAGCGCCAATTCGGCGTCCTGATTCCCCAGGTCCACCAGGTGTAAGAGCACCCGGGTCCGTTCGATGTGGCGCAGGAACTGGAGCCCCAGCCCGACCCCCTTGGAGGCGCCGTTAATCAATCCCGGCATGTCGGCCATGGCGAAGTCGCGCCCGTCCGGTAGCATTACCATCCCGAGGTTCGGCACTAGGGTGGTAAACTCGTAAGCGGCGATCTTTGGCTTGGCGCCGGTCACCACCGAAAGCAGGGTCGACTTGCCGACCGACGGGAAACCGATTAAACCGACGTCGGCCAGCATCTTCAGTTCGAGCTCCAGGTAGTGGTCTTCGCCCGGTTCACCGTTTTCGGCGATTTCCGGGGCCGGGTTCTTCGGCGAGGCAAAGTGAATGTTGCCCCGGCCACCGCGGCCCCCCTTGGCGACAACCAGTTCTTGGCCTTGTTCAACCAGGTCGCCGACAATCTGACCGGTGTCAAGATCGCGGACCGTGGTCCCCTGGGGAACGGCGATCACCGTGTCATCGGCGGCCGCCCCGGTCATTTGCTTACTCATCCCGTTTTGGCCGTTCTTGGCCTTAAAAATCCGGTGGTAGCGAAAATCCATCAGGGTCCGCAGGCCTTCATCGACCTTTAAGATGATCGAGCCACCCCGACCGCCGTCACCGCCGGCCGGACCACCGTTGGGAACGTACTTTTCCCGGCGGAAGGCC
Source organism: Limosilactobacillus fermentum (assembly GCF_013394085.1). NCBI lineage: Bacteria > Bacillati > Bacillota > Bacilli > Lactobacillales > Lactobacillaceae > Limosilactobacillus > Limosilactobacillus fermentum. The sequence continues at coordinate 734,355 of NZ_CP040910.1, read as the reverse complement.
ACCATTCCGTTACCGCCGTGTCCGGCGTGCACTTCAATTTTAATTTGATCCACAAAGGTTGGCATCTATCTTCTCCGTTCTTAATTCAATCATTCTCTAGTATATGGGAAAAGCCCCGTCAGGTCAAAGCTAGTCATGACTGGACCCCTTCTTGACCTCGGCTTGCCCCTGCAAAGAAACCTTGATTAACTGGGCGGTTGTTTGGTTAATCCCGAGCGCCCTGATTTCTTCGACCGGGGCGACGGCAATCTTATTAATCGAACCAAAGGCCTTCAAGAGCTTGTTCCGGGTCCGGGGACCGACCCCGTGAATCTCATCGAGCCGCGACGACAGGGAGTGCTTGGTGTGAACCTTGCGGTGGTAGGTAATGGCGAAGCGGTGCACCTCGTCTTGAATCCGTTGCACCAGGTAAAAGCCCTGGCTACGCGGGTCCAAATTGACGTGGTGGGCATCGTCGCCGTACAAGAGGTCGGCAGTCTGGTGCTTATCGTTTTTGACCATCCCGATCACCGGAATGTTTAAGCCGAGTTGGTTTTCCAAGACGTCCTTGGCCGCCTCCATTTGAATCGGTCCCCCGTCCATCATGATCATGTCCGGCATCGGCTTTTCTTCCTTTAGGAGCCGGGAGTAGCGCCGAAAGATCACTTCGCGCGTCGAAGCGGCTTCGTCGGCGTGGTCAACGACGGTGGTTAGCTTGTACTTGCGGTACAGCTTTTTAGCCGGTTCGCCGTTGACAAAGACCACCATCGCCGAGACCGGATCGGCCCCCTGAATGTGGGAGTGGTCGAAGGCTTCGATCACGTGGCCGGTTGGCAGGCCCAGTTCGTCGGTGATCTCTTTCATCGCCCCGGTCGTTTTCTGGCGGTCCATTTCTAGCAGGCGGAACTTTTCGTTTAAAGACAGGATGGCGTTTTCCTTAGCCATGTCCAGCAGGTCGCGTTTCTCCCCGCGCTGGGGGGTCCGCACCGGCACCCCTAAGATCTCCTCGATTTCTTGGTTCGGTAATCCCTCCGGCAAGAGGATTTCCTTTGGCAACAACTTGTTGCGCCGGTTGTAGAACTGGAGGATAAAGGAAGTCATTTCCTCTTCGGCCGTATCGACCACCGGGAAGAGCCGTTTTTCACGCTTCATTAACCGGGCCTGGCGAATGAAGAAGACCTGGATACTTAGCCAGCCCTTGTCCAAGTAAAAGTTAAAGAGGTCGCGGGGGGTCTTATCGTTTGAAATGATCTTTTGTTTTTCGACCGTTACTTCAATGTAGTGGAGCTGGTCGCGAATCTCGGCCGCCCGTTCAAATTCGAGCTGCCCGGCAGCCCGCTCCATCCGGGCGGTTAACTGCTTTTTCACCTGGGCGGTATTGCCATTTAAAAAGGACTTAATCCGCTTAGTTTGAACGGCGTATTCTTCTTCCGGCACTTCCTTAAAGCAACACCCCAGGCACTGGCCGAGGTGGTAATACAGGCACGGCCGCCCCTGGTAGCCATGGCACCGGCGTAAGGGAAAGACCTTTTGAATGAAGTGAACCGTTTCTTCGGCCGCGTAGACGTTGGGGTAGGGGCCAAAGTAGTAGGCGCCGTCTTTTTTGACTTGGCCGGTAATCTTAATGATCGGGTCGCGCTCGTTGGTGATTTTGATGTAGGGATACCCCGTCCCCCGCTTAAGCTTAATGTTGTAGTAGGGTTGGTGTTTTTGAATCAGGGTGATCTCCAACAAAAAGGATTCCTTATTGGAGGAGGTGACGATCGTTTCGAAGTCGGCCACTTCTTCGACCATCGCCGCCACCTTCCCCGTGTGACTAGACTTGAAGTAGGACCGCACCCGGTTCTTTAAGTTTTTGGCCTTGCCGACGTAAATGATCTGGGCGTTGGCGTTTTTCATTAAGTAGCAGCCCGGCTGGTCCGGCAAGAGGGCCAGCTTATGTTCTAAGTACTCACTTGCCAATCTCGTTCCCCCTTTAAACAGGTGTTTGATAAATCTATTTTACGGCTTTTTGGGGGCGGGGGCAAAGAAAAGGCCGTGCTACCGCTCCCTGCAAATAAACATCCGGTCCTTCGCAAGTACTTTGCGAAGCGACCGGATGTTAATTTAAAGCAACGTGCAATTTACCCCTGTCCTAGCTTAGTGGCTAAGTCTGGCCGGAGAACGATGCGTGCCGCATCAACCCCCGACCTTTCCTTAGCCCACGGCCTGCTTAATGGTTGGCCCGCACTTCCTTTAATTACGCATTCAATATCTTTTCCAAGAAGTCCTGGGCCCGCTCAGTCTTGGGGTTGGTAAAGAATTCTTGGGGGCTGGCCACCTCTTGGATGTTCCCGTCGGCCATGAACCAGATTTCATCGGCCACGTTCTTGGCGAAGCCCATTTCGTGGGTCACCACGACCATCGTCATCCCATTGTTAGCTAGCTCTTGCATTACTTTGAGCACTTCCCCCACCATTTCCGGGTCCAGGGCGCTGGTTGGTTCATCGAAGAGCATCACTTCCGGGTTCATCGCCAGCGCCCGGGCGATGGCCACCCGCTGCTTTTGCCCCCCGGATAAGGACAGTGGGTAGGCATCAGCCTTATCGTCCATGTCCACTTCGCTTAACAGTTGGTGTCCCAGCTTTTGTGCTTGTTCCTTGTCCATCCCCTTAACCTTAATTGGGGCGAGGGTTACGTTGTCTAACACGGTCATGTTAGGAAAGAGGTTGAAGCCTTGGAAAACCATCCCCATCTTTTCGCGGACGGTTTGAACTTCCTTGGCCCCCATCTCAACCAGGTTTTGCCCCTCAAATAACACGGCGCCCGCACTCGGTTCTTCTAGCAGGTTCAAACACCGTAAGAAGGTACTCTTCCCGGCCCCGGACGGCCCAATCACGCAGATCACCTGGCCCTTTTTGACCTCTTCGTTAACCCCGTCTAAGATGATGTTTTTACCGAAGGACTTCTTGAGGTCCTTAATTTCAATCATTGTTTTATCTTCCATCGTTGCTCCCTCGTCTCTGTTGATAATGAAACCATTATACTAACTAACGAATTATTATGCAAGTAAATCGCATATAAATCCCCATTTTTCCCGATTTATGCATAACAAAGCGGCGCCGCTTTGCTTTTTTTCATCCGGCATCTGTGCTAAAATAGCCCTAATTTAGCACCACAAAGGAGGATGCCTAATGGGACTTGTCACTCGCCGCAGCGATAAGCTGGACGACTTATTCAATAAGTTCGCTAGCGACCCGCTCAAGCCGGTTAAAAAACCGGACGACCAACCAAAGGACGCCAAAGAAGACGCCGCTAAAAAAGAAGATTCCGCCAAGTAAAAGTGGGTGGGAAATAACCTACTCGGCAGGCCGTATGACTAAGCTAGGACGAACGGTTGGTGCGGTACGCACCGTTCTTCGGCCTGCTTAGACACTAGGCCTGCGGTTATTGACCACGTTTTCTGTCTAACATTTGGGAATACAGCAAGAGGCCGGGAAAAACGGAGTTTTTTCCCGGCCTCAATCGAAAAAGGGACTGGGAGAACACATCTCCCAGCCCCTTTCATCATTTTTAAGGTACCGTACACAAAGTAGGGCTTCCCACCCTAGGCCTGTTTATTAAAGCCGTTTGGGTAACGGCGGTTCAAGGTTTCAATATTGTCCTTGGCCACCTGATCGAAGGGAATATCGGCCCATTCGGCAATTTGGGACAGGTACCATAAGACATCACCTAACTCGTGGGTCAACTGGTCCTTATCCAAGGGGTGACCCTTAAAGGTGTAATTTTTGACCAGGTCAACCACCTGACCGGCCTCGCCCGCTAGGCCCAGGGCACAGTTAGTCAGTACCTGTTCGTTGCCGTAGCGGGTTCTTTTGGCCGCTTTTTGATAGTCATTAAACTCCATTAGTCACTTACTCCCGTCCGTTCTTCAATCCACTGCCAAACCGACTCGGCGCCCTTTTTAGTTGTCGCCGAAAAGAGGATTAAGTCCTGATCCTTTGCGGCGCCCAGGCCCTCTTTGACGACCTTGACGATCCGGTTATGGGCGTTGGGCTTGACCTTGTCAACCTTGGTGGCCACCACCAGGGTCGGGATGTGGTAGTAGGCTAACCACTGAAACATCATCCGGTCGTCTTCCGTCGGGGCGTGGCGCCCGTCAACTAATTGGACGACTCCGCGCAGTTGTTCGCGGGTGGTCAGGTAGTTTTCGATCATCTTACCAAACTTTTCCCGCTGCTTCTTGGAGACCTTGGCGTAGCCGTAACCGGGCACGTCGACAAAGTAAAGCTTGTGTTCAACCTCATAGAAGTTCAGGGTCTGGGTCTTCCCCGGTTGGCTCGAGGTGTGGGCGTAGTTTTTCCGGTTAATCAACACGTTGGTCAACGAAGACTTCCCAACGTTGGAGCGGCCAACCAGGGCTAACTCCGGCAGGGCCGTGGCTGGGTACTGGTTTTCTTCGACCGCCGAGATCGTTAATTCAACATCATGTACTTGCATTCGTCTTCCTCGCCTAGGATGCTTGGTCGCTTTGCAACACGTATTCTGGGGCGGTGTGCTTGGTGACGCATTCCTTATTGATGACCACCTTAACCACGTCCTGGCGGCTTGGTAAGTCAAACATGATGTCGCGCATCACGTCTTCAATGATCGAACGCAGCCCCCGGGCACCCGTGTTCCGGTCAATCGCCATCTTAGCCATTGCTTGCAGGGCCCCCGCCGTGAAGTGTAGTTCCGCCCCGTCTAAGCGGATCAGTTCTTGGTACTGCTTAACCAGGGCGTTCTTTGGTTCCGTCAGGATCCGCACTAAGTCGGCTTCATCAAGCTTTTCTAAGGCGGTCATGACTGGGAGGCGCCCGATAAATTCAGGGATCAGCCCAAACTTCAGTAGATCTTCTGGAATGACGTGTTGTAAGATATTCTTTTCAGTCACGTCGTTAATTTCCTTGGAGTCGGTCCCAAACCCGATCGTCTTATCCCCTAAGCGTTCCTTGACGATCGTTTCAATCCCGTCAAAGGCTCCCCCGACAATGAAGAGGATGTTCTTGGTGTCCACCTGAATGAACTCTTGTTGCGGGTGCTTACGACCACCCTGCGGCGGAACGTTGGCGATCGTGCCTTCCAGAATCTTTAAGAGGGCCTGTTGAACCCCTTCCCCGGAGACGTCCCGGGTGATTGAAACATTTTCGCTCTTCTTGGCGATCTTATCGATTTCATCGATGTAGATGATCCCCTTTTCGGCCCGGTCGATATCAAAATCGGCAGCTTGGAGGAGCTTTAAGATGATATTTTCAACGTCTTCCCCTACGTAACCCGCTTCGGTCAGGGTGGTGGCGTCGGCAATGGCGAACGGTACGTTTAGGATCCGGGCCAGCGATTGGGCCAAGTAGGTCTTCCCGGACCCGGTCGGCCCGATCACGGCGATGTTAGACTTTTGTAATTCGGTATCGTTATTATCACCGGTCACCATGGCGTTAACCCGCTTGTAGTGGTTGTATACGGCTACGGCGAGGGTCTTCTTAGCGTCTTGTTGACCAATTACGTAGTCATCTAATTGATTTAAAATTTCTTGCGGGGTCGGAACGGTGAACGTTTCTGCTTCCGTGCGGTCCTCGGCTAGCTCCTGGTCAATGATTTCTTGGCACAGGGCCACGCATTCATTACAGATGAACACGCCGGGACCGGCAACGATCTTTTGCACTTCCGACTGGGACTTCCCACAAAAAGAACAGTGGACATCTTGTCCAGTGGTATCTTCAAACATTTACTTACCTCCTAATGGTAATCGATAGGATAATCATAACAGACGTACGCTGCGTTTTAAAATAATTAAGCTACCAATTAAAAAGGAGGGTCGCAACAAGCATGGCTGTTGCGACTCCCCCTTTGGGTAAAGATTAATCACGGTAAATGATTAGTCCTTGTCAGCGGCCTTGGCAGTTTGCTTTGCGGAATCCGCAATCAGGTCAACGGCCTTCTTGATTTCGATATCGTGTTCCAGCATGTCGCGGGTCAAAGCCTTGGATACGGCTTCTTCGTCCATCCCGTATTGCTTTGCCAGGTCAGCGATTTCGTTTTGAACGTCTTCGTCAGTAGCGTTTAGGTTAGCATCCTTTACAACGGCTTCCAATACCAAGTTGGTCTTCACCCGCTTAGCTGCGTCGTCAGCAAATTGCTTGCGCAGGTCGTCTTCCGTCGTGTTGGTGATTTGGAAGTACATTTGTGGGTTGATCCCTTGTTGTTGCATGCCGGCCAAGTATTGTTGGAGTTGACGGTTAGTGTCATCGTCTAACATGGCTTGCGGAATTTCTTCCGTTTCGGCGTTGGCAACGGCTGCTTCAATCGCAGCGTCTTCGATGGCTGCCTTAGCAGCGGCTTCCTTTTGGTCTTGGAGTTGCTTTTTAACCTTGTCCTTTAATTCGGCCAGGGTTTCAACGTCTTCGTCGACGTCCTTAGCAAATTCATCGTCCAGTTCCGGAAGTTGCTTTTCCTTAACTTCGTGGATCTTAACCTTGAAGAGGGCGTCCTTACCAGCTAAGTCCTTAGCGTGGTAGTCTTCTGGGAAGGTAACGTTAACGTCCACGTCTTCGCCCGCCTTGTGGCCAACTAATTGGTCTTCAAAGCCCGGGATAAAGGAGCCAGAACCCAGAACTAAGGAGTAGTTATCAGCGGAACCGCCATCAAACTTTTCCCCGTCTACGGAGCCTTCGTAGTCGATGACAACGGTGTCGCCGTCGGCAGCTGCTTCGTCTTCCTTAAGCACCAGTTCTGCTTGTTGTTGACGCTTGTTTTCTAATTCGCTGTCAACGTCGGCGTCGGAAACGGAAGTGTCTTGTTCAGGAACTTCCATCCCCTTGTAGTCGCCCAAGGTTACTTCTGGCTTAACCGCCACAGTGGCCGTCAAGGTCCAAGGTTGACCCTTTTCCATGCTTTCAACGTTAACTTGTGGTTGGTCGACCGGTTCGATGCCCGCTTCCTTGATGGCAGCTTCGTAAGCATCCGGTAAGACGTCGTTTAAAGCATCTTGGTAGAGGGATTCTTCCCCGTACATTTGGTTGAAGATCGTCCGCGGAACGTGGCCCTTACGGAAGCCAGGAACCGAAATCCGCTTTTGGGTGCGGGTAAAGGCGTGGTCAATCCCCTTTTGAATGGTTTCAGTGTCGATATCGAACGTTAACGTCCCCTTTGGAGCGTCGCTATCGCGTTCCCATTTTACTGACATTTCATTTCCTCCAATAACATATCTATTTAGCCTCCCGTCAATTGGCGAGAGCCCTACATACTTTTTAATTCTACCCTAGAAAGGGGGGTATTTCAATTAAAATTCCCGGTAGTCCGCCAATAAAAAAAGCCGCGATAAATCGCGACTCTTTTAGAAGTTAATTCCCGAGATTAGTCGAGCACTTCGGATACCACACCGGCACCAACAGTGTGACCACCTTCACGGATGGTGAACTTCAGACCCTTTTCAAGGGCAACTGGCTTTTGCAGTTCAACAGTGAAGGTAACGTTGTCACCAGGCATAACCATTTCAACACCATCTGGGAGTTCAATGGTACCAGTAACGTCAGTAGTGTGGAAGTAGAATTGTGGGCGGTAGTTGGAGAAGAATGGCGTGTGACGGCCCCCTTCTTCCTTGGTCATAACGTAGACTTCACCCTTGAATTGCTTGTGCGTTTGGATGGAGCCTGGTTCTGCCAGAACTTGACCACGTTCGATTTGGTCGTGAGAAACCCCACGTAAAAGGATACCAACGTTGTCCCCGGCTTCCCCAAGATCAAGGGTCTTGTGGAACATTTCAACACCGGTAACAGTGGACTTGATAACGTCTTCCTTCAAACCAACGATTTCAACTTCGTCACCGACCTTAACAGTACCACGGTCGATACGACCAGAAGCAACAGTACCACGACCAGTGATAGTGAAGACGTCTTCGACAGGCATCATGAATGGCTTGTCAGTAGGACGCTTTGGAGTTGGGATGTATTCGTCAACGACGTCCAGAAGGTGAAGAACAACTTGTTCTTGTTCTGGGTCACCTTCGAGGGCCTTAAGAGCGGACCCACGAACAACCGGAACATCATCGCCAGGGAAGTCGTATTCGGACAGAAGGTCACGAACTTCCATTTCAACTAAGTCAACCAGTTCGTCATCGTCAACAAGGTCAGTCTTGTTAAGGAAGACAACGATGTATTCAACACCAACCTGGCGAGCCAGAAGGATGTGTTCACGAGTTTGTGGCATCGGACCATCAGTTGCGGCAACAACTAAGATCGCACCGTCCATTTGAGCGGCCCCAGTGATCATGTTCTTAACGTAGTCGGCGTGCCCTGGAGCGTCGATGTGAGCGTAGTGACGCTTTTCCGTTTCGTATTCAACGTGGGCAGTGTTGATAGTGATACCACGTTCCTTTTCTTCTGGAGCAGCATCGATATCAGAGTAGTCTTCTGCCTTGGCAAGGCCCTTAGCGGCCAATACCTTGGTGATAGCTGCGGTTAAAGTAGTCTTCCCGTGGTCAACGTGGCCAATAGTACCGATGTTAACGTGGGGCTTAGTACGTTCATAATGTTCTTTTTCTGCCATTAATGAAACCCTCCTGAAAAATTACAAGTAACATGCCAGACCACCAGGGGTGTTCTGACACACCTTTAGATTAATTGTACTACTCCGCCAAACCGATTTAAAGGATAAAATCAGGTCCGGCGAAGAATTCTTAATAATGGTATCAGATCAGTTAGCATTTGTAAACGAATTTAGCTAAATTCAACTAAGCCTTGTCACTAGTGCGTTAATCCGCTCCTGCCACTGGTGTGCACGCAAGATTGGCTCCTCATTTCCGCTTGCCGAATACGCCACCAAGGCCTGCACCCAAGCGTCAGGATCTTCAATTGCTAACTCCACAAAGGGGTACAAAAAGGCCAGTTGCAGGTGGAATTCTCGCAGGTAGGTTTGATACGAGAGCGGGTCTTGATCAGCGAAGCGGGCGGCAATTAACCGTTCCCCCTCCTTGACGACGGTCAGTTCACCCAGCGGCTTGAGCTCCTTGATGTTTAAAGGGTGCTCTTTTTCATCAAGCCAGAGCACCGTGAGCTCTTCGTTAAGCCGTAGCTGTTGGAGGACCTGCACCAGTGATGATTTGATCAACGGGTGGGTATCCGGGTCACGCAGTAAGAACTTAGCCCCCACCAAGTAATCGCTGAGCGGGAGCATCCGCCCCTCGCTAAAGCGGCGCTGTTGTTCACGAAAGCTACAATCCCCCATGTGGATAAATTGGCGGCGCCGACTCGCTAAGGTCTGCGCCCCCACCCGGTCATATTGTTCTTCGGCCCGTTTGACCAGGCGCCCCTCCGCATCCGTTAAGTGGGTCGCCAAACTGATGAATTGGCGGGCGGGGATAAACAGTTGGTTTTTAAGGGCCAACTGGACGTAAAAGTCCGCTAGTTGACGGGATTGGTCATAATCGGCCAAGTGGCGTTCAGCGACCTGGTAGGCCTCGACAAAGCGTTGGTCTTCAAACAGTGCCCGGGCTAACTGGCGGTTGACGGCAAAGTCATCGACCTCTAAATCAAGCTCTTGCAACAGCCGAATCCCCTCACCAAATTGCCCCTGATCGATTGCTTGGGTGGCCTGCTTAAATCGTGCTCCTTGTTCCGGTGTCATAGTGCCCTCCTTCTTGCAGATAAAGAAGGGGCTCCTAGTACCGTTCGTAATTGAACAACTAGAAGCCCATCTGTTTAATTGGTTACTTAATTACTTTGCTTCGCTCGCCGGACGCTTCTTGCCCCGCCCCCGACCACCACGGGAATTGTGGTACTTTTTGGCCGGTTTCTTGGCCACCGGTGCCTTGGTAGCTTCCTTGGTCGTCTTAGTGTGGTTCTTACGCTTGGGGTGCTGGTTGATTTCCATGATCACCGGCAGGATCACCGGGTGACGCTTGGTTTGGTTGAATAAGAAGCGGTTCAGTTTGTCGCGAACGTTTTGCTTCAGGTGTCCCCAATCGAATTCCTTTTGGTCGAGGTCTTCTTGGACCACCTTTTCGACCAGGTCGGCCGCTTGGTTCATCAACTCACGGTTAGTCTTCACGAAGACAAAGCCCCGTGATGTGATCTGCGGACGGGCGACGATCTTTTTCTTCTTGCGGTCAATCGTAGCCACCACGACGAAGATTCCGTCTTCGGAAAGGACCCGCCGGTCGCGTAAGACGATGTTACCGATGTCGCCAACTCCGGTTCCGTCAATCATCGTGTTGCCAACTTCAACCCGGTCCCCCAGGTGGAACTTGCCATCTTCATAGGAGAGAACGTCCCCCTTAGCGGTAATGAAGATGTTTTCGGCCGGGATGCCGACTTCTTCAGCCAGTTCGGCGTGCCGGTCAAGCAGCCGGTATTCCCCTTGGATCGGGATAAAGAACTTCGGCTTCATAAAGTTCAGCATTAGTTGCTCGTCATTTTGACTGGCTTGGCCAGACGGGTTTAAGTCATCGGCGATAAACTTAACCTCGGCCCCCGCCCGGTAAAGCATATCCTTGGTCTTTTGGACCATTGTTTCGATCGCGTACGACGGCGTGGTGGTCACAAAAACCAGGTCGGTGCTGGTCAGCTGGATGTCTGGGTCGTCACCATTGGCGATCTGTTGCAAGGACTTGGTGGGTTCGCCCATCCGTCCGGTGACTAAAATCACCACTTGGTCGTCATCAAGGTCCAAGGCCTCTTCAAAGGAGATCAATGTATCGTCCGGAATTTGGAGCAAGTTGAGCCCCTCCGCCGTCTCGATGATCTGCTCGAGGTCCTCGCCGGACAACACGATTTTGCGGTCGGTGGCCAGTGCCGCGTCAACAATCTGTTGGATCCGCATGATGTTGGAAGCCACCGATGCAACCACGATCCGGCCCTTGGTGTTTTCAAAGGTGTCTTTGATGTAGGCGCGGATGTCACGTTCCCTGGTCGAAGCGCCGGTAATTCCCGCCCCAGCTGAATCACTGAGCAAGGCCAGCACCCCTTCGGTTCCAACTTCGGCTAACCGAGCCAAGTTGGTCTGGTAACCCTTAACGGCGGTTTGGTCAAACTTAAAGTCCCCGGTGTAAACGATCGACCCTTCCGGCGTCTGAACGTCAATCCCCAATGTATCCGGAATGATGTGGGTCGTGGTGAAAAAGCCGATCGTAACGTTACCAAATTTGATGGTCTTAGTTTCGTCAACCACGTGGAAATCGTTAAACTTCTTAACCTGCTTGTTTTCCTTAACCGCCAACTTAGCGAGGGCGATCGTCAACTGGGACCCGTACACCGGCACCTTAAAGTCGGCTAAAAAGTACGGCAGTGCCCCAATGGCGTCGGCGTGACCGTGGGTTAAAAAGACCCCCTTAATTTGGTCAGCGTGGTCTTGTAGGTACGACCAGTCCGGAATGACCACGTCGATCCCCATCAGCTCGTTTTCCGGGTATTTTAACCCACAGTCGAGAATAAAAATCTGGCCGTCCACTTCCACGGCGTACATGTTCTTCCCGTTTTCGCGGACCCCGCCAAAAGGAATAATCTTAATCTTGCTCATGGCTTCTCCTTTAATTTGTTCAATATTTACTTGTAAATGCCCCACCCGACCGGTTGTCTAATGGGCTCTTTTTTCACTCACAAATCATTACTATTCATCTTACCACAGATCGTAAATTAGGGCGACAAAGTTAAAGACGCCCGCCCGGGTCACCGGACAGGCGTCTATTATCATTGAATTAAGCCACTTGGTTCGTAACTGCCCCGGAAGAGGTTTTTCTTTAGGTCCTCTGCCGACAGCGGGGTGGTCATGTTTTCAAACCCCTTAAACGTAGTCAGGGATTGCAGGGCGCTCTTTTGGTAACGCAAGGCCCGGCGTAACCCGAATTCGGTCAGTGAGCCGTCTTTAATGAACCGCGGAACCGCGCCATCTGCCCACTCGGGGTTAAGTCAGGGCGGTTGACCCGGTCGGTCATGTCCTCTAAGACCTCTAAGTACTCCGGCCCCAACTGAAGCTGACTGGCAAAGAGCTCTAGTCGTTCT